>CAIQXC010000409.1 GCA_903875675.1 Akkermansiaceae bacterium | reverse complement strand
TCGAAATCCAGCACTCGCTTGCGCCAGATGTAGTTGCGCTGCTCGACGCGCTTCTGCGCGGTCTCCACGGATTTGTTGAGCCACGAGTGCTCGAGCGCCTCGCCTTCCTTCATGCCAAAGCGCTCCATCATGGCCGTCATGCGGTCGGCTGCGGCAAAGTTGCGCATCAGGTCGTCTTCGAAGGAAATGAATGCCTGCGAGCGGCCGGGGTCGCCTTGGCGGGCGCAACGGCCGCGCAACTGGCGGTCGATGCGGCGGGATTCGTGGCGTTCGGTGCCGATGACAAACAGGCCGCCGGTTTCGGGGACGCCTTGGCCGAGTTTGATGTCGGTACCGCGGCCGGCCATGTTGGTGGAAACGGTGACGGAGCCGGGCTGGCCGGCTCGTGCGACAATTTCGGCTTCCTGTTGATGGAATTTGGCGTTGAGCACCGAGTGCGGAATTTTCGCCCGCTGGAGCATGCGTGAGAGGGTTTCGGACGACTCGACGGAGGCGGTGCCGCAGAGGACTGGTTGGCCTTTGGCGTGGGCTTCCTCGATCTTCTGAATGACGGCATTGAATTTCTCGCGCCGGGTTTTGAATACCTGGTCGTTCTCATCCTTGCGCGTGTTTGGCTTATTGGATGGGATTGGCAGCACGTCGAGTTTGTAGATGTCGTGAAACTCGGCGGCCTCGGTCTCCGCAGTGCCGGTCATGCCCGCGAGCTTTTCATACAAGCGGAAATAGTTCTGGATGGTAATCGTGGCGAACGTCTGGGTCTCCTTCTCAATCTCGACGCCTTCCTTGGCTTCAACCGCTTGGTGCAAGCCATCCGACCAGCGCCGTCCGGGCATTTCACGGCCGGTGTTTTCATCGACGATGATGACTTTGCCTTCCTTGACGACGTACTGAACGTCCTTTTCGTAAACGCAGTAGGCCTTGAGCAATTGCGAGATGTTATGGATTTTCTCGGCTTGGGCGTCCATGCGGACTTGCTGGGCATCCTTGGCGGCGAGCTTTTCGGCGTCGCTTAGCTCGCGGTTGGTTTCAATGTCAGCGAAGAGGGTGCCCAGATCGGGGAGGGTGAAGGATTCCGGATCGCCGGGCGAGAGGAACTCCCGGCCCATCTCCATCAGGTCGGAATCGTGGCCCTTTTCATCGATGACGAAATAAAGCTCTTCTTTGAGGGCGAAGAGTTCCTTTTTCTGGGCGTCCTGATGGAATGAGAGCTCGGCTTTTTCGATGAGGCGGCGGATTTCCGGCTCCTCCATCATGCGCATGAGCTGGCGGTTGCGCGGCTGGCCGAGCTTGAGCTTGAAGAGCAAGCGGCCCGCGCCGACGCTATCGCCTGAGGCGAGCAGGGATTTGGCTTCCGCGGCCAAGTCATTGCAGAGCTGGGTCTGGCGCTTGACGAGCTGCTCGACGAGCGGTGTGTATTTGTCAAATTGGTGGGACGATTGAGCGGAGGGGCCGGAAATGATCAGCGGGGTGCGGGCTTCATCAATGAGAATCGAGTCCACTTCGTCGATGATGGCGAGGTAATGGCCGCGCTGGACCTGCTCGTCCCTGGAGGTGGCCATGCCATTGTCGCGCAGGTAGTCGAAGCCGAACTCGGCGTTGGTGCCGTAGGTGACGTCGCAGGCGTATTCGGCGCGCCGCTCCCAGGGCGGCATTTGGTTTTGAATGCAGCCGACGGTAAGGCCCAAGAACCGGAACACCGCGCCCATCCACTCGGAGTCGCGGCGGGCGAGGTAGTCATTGACGGTGACGACGTGAACGCCCAGGCCGGTGAGGGCGTTGAGGAAAACCGGCAGGGTGGCGACGAGGGTTTTGCCTTCGCCGGTTTGCATTTCGGCAATCATGCCGCGGTGCAGGGCGATGCCGCCGACGAGCTGCACGTCGAAGTGGACCATTTCCCACAGCAATGGCTGGTCGCTGACGCTGATGGTGGTGCCCCACAAGCGGCGGGCGGAGTTTTTGACGACCGCGTAGGCTTCGGGCAGGATTTTTTCGAGGAATTTGGACCGCGAAACGCGAAACTCCGACTCGATGTCATGAAACGCCGCCTTTGCTGCCTCGATGGAGGCCGGGCTCGGCTCGATGCGCCCCGGCAGCGCGGGGAATTCGTCGCGCAGCGGGGCCAGACGTTGCTCGAGCGCCTCAGCAGTGGTCCGCAACTCGTCGTCGCTCATGCGCTCAATGAGTGGCTTGGCCGGGGCATCCAGCGTGTGGTAGCGGGCCAGATGGGCCTGCCACTGCTGGGTGCGTTCGCGCAGTTTTTCTTCCGGCTCGCGCTGCAGGTTCTCCTCAATTTCATTGATGCGTACCACTGTCGGGCGGATCCGGCGCAGTTCGCGCTGGTTCTTGCTGCCAACGATTTTTTGAAGAATCCACTTGATCATGAGAGAGATGGGGTACGGCGAGGGTGCCTGCTGGGGGGGAGCCAATACACCGCCCCGCACGGCGTTGCAAGCCTTAGCGGCGCAAATGGCGAAAAATGCCCGGGCGGCGGGGATCCGAACGCCTGACCTCATCTGAGAGATCAAGGGGCCTTGGTCACGACGACCCGCAAGCCGACCGTCATCAGGCGATAGGACGGAGGGTAACTGAAGCGGTAGGCGGCGCGGCAGACGTCAGCCTCGCTGCTCCACGAGCCGCCGCGCAACACCCGTTCGTTGCCTGCGTCCGGCCCGCTTGGATCTGTGACGGCCTCACGGGCGTAGGCCGCGTGCCAATCCTGACACCATTGCCAGACGTTGCCATGCATGTCGCAAAGTCCCCACGGATTGGCTGGTTTTAGGCCGACGGCATGGGGCTGGTCGGCGCTATTGTGGGCAAACCAGGCGACACCCGCCAGATCGGCGACCCGGTCACCGGACCAAAATCGGGTTTGGCTGTCGGCGCGGCAGGCGTATTCCCACTGAGCTTCTGTGGGCAACGCAGCTGTGAGGTGATATGGAGCGAGGTGCCGGCTGAGGGCAAGGGTGAATTTTTGGCAGTCGTCCCAGTTGACTTGATCCACCGGCAGCTGCGGGGCTTTGACGTGGGACGGGTTGTCACCGATCAGTTGTTGCCATTGTTGCTGGGTGACCGGGACCTTGCCTATCCAAAACCCGGAGGTCAGGGTCACCGGATGGCGGCGGCCTTCGGTGATGAAGCGGCCGGGTTCCTCGAACGGGCTGCCCATCAGAAAGACCCCGGGGGGAATCCAGACGAGATCGAGCGCGACGCCCTGGCCTAGAGTTAGCACCCGCGGCGTGCCGACCTGGATGGCACTCGCCGCGAGCGGAGCCGCAGGACTTTCGCTCGTCTGAGCAGAACTCTGCGGAACCAACGCAAGGCAGGCGAGTAGGGTCGCTGCCACCCACCTCGACGGTGGTTTGGCGGCTCCGGATGAAGGGATCATGGCGGCGGCTATGGCTGCTCCGGCTTGGGTAGGCCGCCGGGATAATCGGCACCACTGCCGCTGTGCTCAACAGATTTGCGCCATGCCTCCAATTCCCCGTCCATCCGTTTGACAATATCCGGGTGCTCTGCGGCGATGTCGTTCTTTTCCCAAGGGTCCGCCAACATGTCGAAAAGTGCCAGTTGGTCCGGCATCTGTTTGAAAAGCTTGTAGCGGTTGTCAACCCAGGCCATCGCACCATCGGCCAGAGTGTCGCCGCCGTAGTGCATGAAACCCAGCGGCCTGGCGCGTTGTTGCATGTGGCCTTGGATGAGGGGGAGGATGCTGAGGCCGTCGAGCGGTTGAATTTGGTTAGGAACCTCGATGTGCAGGAGGTCCACCAATGTGGGATAGATATCGCTGGTGCAGGCCATGACACTGGTTTGGGCGGGTTTGGGAATGCCGGCGGGCCATTCGATGACGCAGGGCACGCGGATGCCACCTTCCCACAATTCGCCCTTGTGGCCGCGCAGACCGCCATTCCAGCCGTACTCGTCCGGGGCGGCCTTTTCGTCCATCCAGGCACCGTTGTCGCTGCAGAACCACACCAGCGTATTATCGGCGATGCCGAGTTTGCGCAGGCCGTCGCGGAGGGTTCCCATACTGCGGTCCACGCCGACGATTTCGCCGTAGTAAGGTTTGCCGCCGGCGGCCTTGAGGTCCTCTGGCATCGGCTTGAGCGGGATGTGCGGACTGCCAAACCACACGACGGCCATGAATGGCGTGGCTTCCTGGGTCTTGCGAGTGATGAATTTGAGGGCTTCTGCGACGATGGCATCAGACCCGTCGCCGACAACTTTCACCGGTTCACCGTTGCGGCTGAACGTCCAGTCCAAGTCAAACCAGTTGGAAACCGAGAACCACTCGTCGAATCCAAAGTGGCCGGGGTGAAGCGGATCGGACGCTGGCAGCGCGCGGCCCATCCCGGGTTGGCCGCCGCTCAGGTGCCACTTGCCGAAGTGGGCAGTGGAATAGCCGACGCGCTTGACGGCCTGTGCGATGGTCATTTCCTGCAAGCGCAAAGGCATGCCGGGCCAGTAGGTGCCGGTGCGATACGGGTGGCGGCCGGTCATGACGCTGGCACGGGTGGGCGAGCAGCTCGGATGTTGGGCGTAAAAGCGATCGAAGCGCAGGCCCGCCGCAGCCATCGCATCCAAGTTGGGCGTCTTGATCTGTTTGAGCCCGTTGTAACTCACGTCCCCCCAGCCTTGGTCATCGGTCATGCAGAGGATGATGTTGGGCTTCTTGTCGCTTGCGTCCGTCGGTTTGTCCACAGCGGCCGCTCCGGCTAACGTAAAAACTAACAATGCCGCCCCGACCAGGACGCTCGAATGATGCAGGATTCTGTTCATAGGTTGATGGTTTTGATGGCAGTGGCTCATGCGAGGCGAGGGTCACCGACTGTCGCTGCAATCACGGCGGCCCTGGATGGCTCGCAGGAGGGTGAGTTCGTCGGCGTGCTCGAGGCCACCGCCTGCGGGCAGGCCTTGGGCGATGCGGGAAATGCGGCATTTGCGGCCGCGCAACAGGCTTGCGAGGTAGTTAGCGGTTACTTCGCCTTCGACGTCGGCGCCGAGTGCGAGGATCACTTCGAGTTCCTGTGGAGCGGCGTCGATGCGTTGGAGCAGGCTGGGGATGCGCAGGTCGTCGGGTGAGACGCGGTCCAGCGGTGAGAGTTTGCCGCCGAGGCAGTGGTAACGTCCGCTGAAAGCACCGCAGCGCTCCAAGGGCAATACGTCTGTCGCTTGTTCAACCACGCAAAGGATGCCATCGTCGCGCTTGGGGTCGTCGCAAATTTGGCAGGCACCCTGAACCGCAAAAAACCCGCAAACCGGGCAAGCGATGATGCTCGCCTTGGCGTGTGCCAGCGCCGCAGCCAGTGCAGCTGGATCGGCTTTTGGGCTTTGCAGCAGCCAGATGGCGATGCGCTCGGCACTGCGTGGGCCGATGGCCGGCAGACGTTTCAATTCGCTGATGAGCCCTTTGACGGGATCTGGGAAATCAGCCTGAGCCATGAGAAAAATCCAAAATCAGGGGTTTATGGTTCATTTTCGTCACAGGGCATGCGGTGCGAGTGGGTATAGACGAGCACGCAGGTGCCGGACCACAGGGCGGCCACCAGCGGCGCGGCAATCTGCGGCGCGTGCGCCGCCAATCCCAGAACCGGCCCCCAAGCCACGACGATGCCCAGCGTCGTTAGCCACAGCACAAGCCGCCGCCACCTGCCCGGTACTCCGAGCATGGCAAAGGCAAGGGCGTAGGTGAGCAGCGCGGTGGACAGCCACAAGGCCCAAGCCGGCAGGACTTTGGGAAACACGCCCGTGCCCTCGGGTTGGATCGTCCGGCTCAGAAAACCGGCGACTGCCAAATCCACTTTGTCCGTCAGACCGAGGATGGCGAGGCCGACGGCCAGCACGAGAGCCAGGCTGCCGATGAAAGCAGCGGTGACCAGAACCTGACCCGGGACATAGCGAAGG
>CAIQXC010000408.1 GCA_903875675.1 Akkermansiaceae bacterium | reverse complement strand
GGGAAGTTTTCTGGCTAGGCACAAGATGGCCCCCGGGACGGAGCTGCTTGCGCCACTCAAAACGATGGTTCGCGCCACTGCTGGCTGGTGGTCGGCGCGGCCATCGGGAAGTTTTCTGGCTGGGCACAAGATGGCTCCCGGGACGGAGCTGCTTGCGCCACTCAAAACGATGGTTCGCGCTGCCACTGGCTGGTGGTCGGCGCGGCCATCGTTGTTTTTTTTTTGCTGGGCGGAAGGTGGACCCGGGAACCGGGGCTGCCACCGCATTTCATGGGCCGGCCGTACGCAGTGTTTTTGGCTGTTTTGCGCTGCGGCGGTCGGCGAATGGGATTCCAGCAGACGCGGAGGCTGGCCAAGGCGGCGACTATCACTTGCCGGTCTTTCCCACTGAGGTGGGCGAGTGGATGGCCGCCGGAGGACACTCGTTCATCATTGATGGGACGCTCGGCGGCGGCGGCCACAGCGAAATTTTCCTCAGCGGCGGTGCCCGCGTGCTGGGCATCGACCGCGATCCGGAAGCGTTGGCCCATGCCCGCGAACGCTTGGCGTGCTTTGGCGAACGCTTCGAAACCTGGGAGGGCAACTTCGCCAAGGTTCTGGAAACCCCGGCCATCCGGCGCGGCGAGAAGGCCGACGGCCTGTTATTGGATCTAGGGGTCTCATCTCGCCAATTGGATAGTGCCAGCCGTGGATTTTCCTTCCAACGGGAAGGTCCGCTGGATATGCGGATGGGACCGTCCTGTCCCCACAGCGCCGCAGAGATTGTCAACACGTGGTCAGAAGCAAGTCTCACACGCCTGTTGTTCGAGGTCGGCGAGGAACCCCAGGCACGACGCATCGCCGCAGCCATCGTCAACCGCCGCACGCTGCGGGCCTTTTCCACCACCACCGAGCTGGCCGAGTGCATCGAAAAATCGGTCGGCCGCCACAGCCGCATTCATCCGGCCACCCGCAGTTTTCAGGCCATTCGCATGACCGTTAATGAGGAGTTGGCCAGCCTGACGTCCGCACTGGCGGCTGCGGCTGGAGTGCTGAAACCCGGCGGACGCCTGCTGGTTATCACCTTTCACAGCTTGGAGGACCGAATCGTGAAACATTTTCTACGCCGCCACTCGGCCCCATTCATTGATGACCCTGGCTGGCCGGAGCCGAGGCCCAACCCGGACTACCAGTTCAGGTTATTAGCCCGCAAGGCGATCAGCCCGAGCGCCGAAGAAACCACCCGCAACCCCCGCTCCCGCAGTGCCAAGCTGCGGGTTGCGCAGTTATTGGAATAGCACCATGAACCGTCTAAAATCTGCTCCCCGCACCCCTGTCTCAATCTTTTTTGCCCTTATCGGTGGCTTTGTCATTGCCGCCGGAGGGGGCGTCCAACACGCCGTGTACAAAAACCGCCAGGTCAAAATCACGCGTGAAATCGACGCCATTGAGCTGCGCATCGAACAATACAAACTCGACATCCGCACCACCCAGATGCGCAGTGATGCCATCCTGAATCGTTTTACCATTCGCAAGCAACTCGAAGACACGGGTTCCGCATTGCGGCCCATCCCCCCAGGCCTGCCCGAGGACGTCAATCAAGCACCGCCAGCCGCCGTCGCTTCCGCCAGCCCGTAAACCGTGATCCGAAAATTCCAAAATCGTTGCTTCTTCTTGTGTGGGGTCCTTGTGATCGCACTCAGCGGGCTTTCTTGGCGTCTGATCCAAATCCAACTGGTCAATCGCACCCTCTACACGACCAACTCGCACAAGGCGTTCCAGCGCATCGAGAGGCTGCCAGCCATCCGCGGCATGATCGTTGACCGCAATGAGAAGCCGCTCGCCAAGAGCGTGCCGGTGACCACCTTGTTTGTGGACAAGAACCATCTATATGATCCAAATCTGGCGAGTTATGGGTTGGCCTATGAGCAAGCAAGCAGCCAACCCGGTTGGGACGAACTGGACGCGGGCAAGCGCATGCGCCGAATTCACGGCCTGCGAGCTGAGATTCTCGACAGCGAAAAAGCCGATACCATCGTCCAAAAACACCTGGCCCATGCCGTCAGCCTGCTGGCCAAGACACTGGGCATGCGCCGCGAGGAACTGCGCTCCAAAATTGAAGCCAACCCAAGCAAATGGGTGCCCATCGCCAAGGATATTCCAGAGGAAATCGCCGACCAACTGCGGGAAACCGTGGATCAAAATTGGTTGCAGGGGTTTGATTTTGAAAATTCCCTCAAGCGCTGGTACACCGCGCCAACACTGGCCGCCCATCTAACAGGTTTCACGGGAGAAGTCGAGGAAAGCGACGAAAACGAGCAAAAGCACACGCGGGTGGTCGGCAAATTCGGCGTCGAATGGGCGATGGAAGAGTATCTAACTGGCCGCGACGGCTGGCGGCAACACCTGCGCGACGCCCATGGGTTGGTGAAGCCTGGGGACTCCAGCAGTTTGCAAGCGCCGAGTGCCGGGCTCAACGTGCAACTGACGATTGATCTGGGCATACAGGCGATTGTGGAAGAGGAGATTGATGCGGCGCTCGTCGAGTTCAAATCGGAGCGGGCGGCGGTGGTGGTGATGGATCCGCAAACTGGAGAGGTTTTAGCGATGGTCAGCCGCCCGAGTTTTGATTTGAACACCAAGGAAAACCTTGAGACCAGCAGTTTCAACTTTGCCATCCAAGCGATTTACGAACCGGGCTCCACCTACAAGCTGGTGGCCACTTCCGGGGTGCTCAACGAAGGCCTGGCCACGCCGCAGACGTCGGTGTTTTGTTGCAACGGCAAATATGTCTCGGGCAAAATCGAGGTACCCGACCATTTCCCCTACGGCATGCTCACACTGGAAGGGGTCCTCTCCAAATCCAGCAACATCGGTGCCTACAAATTTGCCCTGCAACTCGGCCCGAAACGGTTTTACGATTACGTCAAACTCTACGGTTTCGGCAAAAAAACCGGTATTTTGCTCAGTGGCGAGAGTTCTGGCATCGCCCGCAACACCGGCAACCCGGTGGATTTCTCTCGCGCCGCCTATGGCTACGCCCTCAACGTCACCCCGCTGCAAATGGCCTGCGCCTATTGCGTGCCGGCCAACGGCGGCAAATTGCTCAAGCCTCAAATCATCAAGTCACTCATTGCCAACGACGGCACGGTGGTCCAGACGTATCCGCCGGAGACGGTGGCCGACGTGATCAAGCCGAAGGTGGCCGGCCAAATGCGTGCGGCGATGGAGAAGGTGATTCAAAAAGGCGGCACCGCCACGCTCGCTGCTGTTCCCGGCTTCCGGGTGGCGGGCAAGACCGGCACCGCCAAGCGCCACAACCCGCACGGCCATGGTTACCTGCCCAACAGCTACACCGTGTCATTCGTGGGCATGCTGCCGGCGGAAAATCCGGCGTTTGTGTGCGTGGTGGTCATTGATGATCCCAAAACCGACAAGGTCACCCGCTACGGCGGCACCATTGCCGCGCCGGCGTTTGCCAAGATTGCCACCAAGGTCGCAGCTTACATGAAGCTGGAACCCACCGAACCGATTACCACACCCCTTGCCAAGATCACCAGCCAATGACCCTCCGTGATCTTAGCGCATGCCTGGCCCGCGTCACCATCGCCGGCCCGTTGGACGTCGAAATATCCTCCCTGTGCGCCTCATCCCGCGAATTGGCTCCAGGCCAATTGTTTGCCGCCATCCGCGGCACCACCACCGACGGCCATCGCTTCATCGGCGAGGCCCTCGCTGCCGGCGTGGCCGCCATTCTCGCCGAATCCGCGCCGCCCGCCAACCTGCCGGCCACCGTCACCTGGCTGCACGTGCCGGACAGCCGCGCGGCCATTGCGGCACTAGCCTCGGCGATGGCAGGTTATCCGTGGCGGGATATGGCAGTAGCAGGGATCACCGGCACCAACGGCAAAACAACCAGTGTCTTCCTGTTGCATCACATCATGAAATCCGTCTGGCACCGCGCCGGACTGCTGGGCACCATCGTCGTCGATGACGGCGAAACCATCGAACCCGCTCGCCACACCACTCCCGGCTCAATCGAACTCGCCACCTTGCTTGGCCGCATGCGCGACCACGGCTGCCGCGGAGTGGCCATGGAGGTGTCCTCCCACGGCATCCACCAACAACGCATCGGCAGCATCGGCTTTGACGCCTGCGTGTTCACCAATCTCACCCAAGACCACCTAGACTACCACGGCACGCTCGAGGCCTATGCCCAGGCCAAAGCCGATTGGTTCCATTCCCTGGCGGCAAATTCGTTAGGGAAAAAGCCGGTGGCTGTGATCAATGTGGACGATCCTTGTGGCGCGGCCCTGGCGCAGGCGCTTCAAGGGAAACTGCCAGTGCTGCGGTATGGCTGCGGCGTGCATTGCGAATTTCGCGCCAATAATCTTCGCCAAACCGCCCGCGGTATGGAATTTGAACTCAGCGCCAAGGGCAAATCCTTTCTCGTGCGCGCCCCGCTCATCGGCCGCTTTAACATGTATAACCTGCTCGCCGCACTGGCCGCAGCTTCCGCTTGCGGAATTCGCCCGCGTGACGCCGTGGCAGCGCTGGTCAATGCCCCGCAAGTGCCGGGCCGCATGGAAAACGTCGGCAATGCCGGCGGAGCCACCGTTTTTGTGGACTACGCGCACACCCCGGACGCCTTGGAAAACGCCTGCCGCACCCTCCGCGAACTCAACCCGCGCCGACTCATCACCGTCTTCGGTTGCGGCGGCGACCGCGACCGAGGCAAACGCCCGCTGATGGGCGCCGCCGCCGCACGCCACTCCGACGCCTGCATCATCACCTCAGACAACCCCCGCTCCGAAGACCCGCTGGCCATCATTCGCGACATCGAGGCCGGTTGCTCCGCCAACAACCGCCTGAGCATCCCGGACCGGGCTGAAGCCATCGCCGCAGCGGTCCAAGCCTCGCTCTCCGGCGACATCATCCTCATCGCCGGCAAGGGCCATGAGACGACCCAACAATTTGCCGACCGCAGCATCGACTTCGATGATCGCAAGCACGCCAGCAAAGCGTTGCGCGAGCGGGCTCAAGCCATCTCCGACATGCGATGCAACCCCTGAGCGCACAACAACTCGCTGCCATCCTCGGTGCCCTCATCGTCGCCGGTAGCCCCGCTGTGATTGCAAGCGGCAGAGTGGCCACCGATAGCCGCAAGCTCCCAGACGGCTCGGTATTTTTCGCCCTGCGTGGTCCGACATTCGACGGCGATGGATTCGCTGCCGCAGCTCTGACCGGCGGCGCGCGGGTGGCGGTGGTACACGCTTGGAATGGCCCGGCACCAGACGGCACGGCGGTCATCGTGGTGCCCGACACCCTGCTGGCGCTGCAACGACTGGCCTGCTGGTGGCGGCAACAGCTGACATTGCCGGTGATTGCCATCACCGGATCCAACGGCAAGACCAGCACCAAAGATTTCACGGCGGCGGTGCTGTCCCAACAATTTTCGGTGGCGGCTACCCGGGGGAATTTGAACAACCACATCGGCGTGCCGCTCAGCGTGCTGGCCACCACGCCACAGCATACCGCCGCAGTCTGGGAAATGGGCATGAATCACAGTGGCGAGATCGCCCCCTTATGTGAAATTGCCAAGCCGAGCTACGGAATCATCACCAACATCGGCAGCGCCCACATCGAGTTCTTCGGCACGCGGGATGCCATCGCGGAAGAAAAGGCGATGCTGGCCCGCGCCCTGCCTGCCAGCGGCTGCCTGATTGTGCCGGCCGCCTGCGAGTATGCCAATTACCTGCGCCAGCGCTGCCGGGCGACTTGCGTAAGTGTTGGCAACGGCCGCGGTTTGGTGCGTGCCGAAAACCTCCGCCCTGCCGCCACCGGCACCCGTTTTTCCCTCGTCATCGACGGCGAAACACCCGCCGAGGTCACCCTCGGCGTCCCCGGCCGCCATATGGTCACCAACGCCCTGCTCGCCGCCGCTGTCGGCTGGAAACTCGGCCTTGCCAGCACCACCATCGCCGCCGGTCTCAACTCCGCAGTCCTGACCAGTGGCCGGCTCCGCTGCTTCGAACAACGAGGCGTGACGGTCATTGACGACACCTACAATGCCAATCCGGAATCGATGGCCGCCGCCATTGAGACGCTGGCCGAAACCCCGCTGGCCGTCGGTGCGCGACGTATCATCGTCCTCGGCCGCATGGGCGAACTCGGCTTGCACGCACCCGCCGCCCATCAACGCACCGGCGAATTGGCGGCCGCCAAAGGTCTGACGCTCATCGCAGTGGGCGAAGGTGCCGAGGCAATTGCCGCCGGTGCCGGAAACGCACCGTTTTTTGCGGATTTTGCCGAAGCGGCCGCCTGGCTGACCCGCGAGGCGCAAGCTGGCGACGCGGTGCTGTTCAAAGGCAGCCGCACCGCCACGATTGAACGCGTCATGCTCACTGCTTTTCCAACCACCTGATGTTCCCGACCATCTACGATTTCTGGCTGCATGCCTATGAAGCGGAAAAAGCCGCCCATCTCACCCATGGTTGGACGTACACGTACAATTATCTCAACCTCTTCCAGTACCCCACGTTCCGGGCCGCCAGCGCCGGACTCACCGCCTTTCTGCTGACCTTGCTGGTGGGCCCGCGGGTCATCCGCAAACTCATTTCACTCAAGGTCGGTCAACCGATCCGCAGCGCCGCTGAAGTCCACAAACTCGCCGAACTTCACGGCGGCAAAGTCGGAACCCCGACCATGGGCGGCGTGCTCATCCTCGGCTCGGTTCTCGTCTCCACCCTGCTGTGGGCCCGCCCGCTCAACCCCTTCGTCGCCCTCTGCGCCTGCACCATGTCCGCCTGCGGTTTGTTAGGATTGTGCGACGATTACAAAAAGGTCAAAGAGAAAAAGTCCGATGGCATCAGTGGCCGACGCAAACTGCTATGGCAGATCGCCATCGCCCTGGTCGCAGCCTGCTTCATCTATTACAAGCCGGAGGTGTCGGGCATCGGTGCCAGCCGCCAGCAACTCGCCGATGGCGCGGGCTTCTGCCTGGGCCCCAATCCGCTGGACATCGGGGCGCTGTGTTTTCCGCTGTGGAAGTACCCGCTGATCCATTTGCACTGGCTGACAATTCCGTTTTTCGCCTTCATCATTGTCGGCTGCTCAAACGCGGTGAACCTGACCGACGGCCTGGACGGGCTGGCCACCGGCTGCACCATCAGCACAGCGCTGGCCTACGCAGTGCTGGCCTATTTGGCGCATCGGTTTTATATCGCGACGGAATATCTGGTGATTCCGCACAACCCGTATTTGGGCGAGTTGTCGGTATTTTTATTTGCGCTGGTGGGGGCCTGCTTCGGATTTTTGTGGTTCAACTGTCATCCGGCAAAAGTTTTCATGGGCGACACCGGCTCGCTGGCCATCGGCGGCGCGCTGGGTAGCGCCGCCATCTGCACCAAACAGGAACTCATGCTCATCATCATCGGCGGGGTCTTCGTCATGGAGGCCATGTCCGTCATCCTCCAAGTCGGCTCGTTTAAACTGCGCCGCAAACGCATCTTCCGCATGTCTCCCATCCATCACCACTTCGAGCTGGCCGGCTGGCATGAAAACCAAGTCATCACCCGCTTCTGGATCCTTTCCATCATGCTCGCCCTCTTCGGCCTCGCACTCTTGAAAATCGCCTGAAATCCCCCCATGTCGCTCACTGGAAAAATCGTGGTCATTCTCGGCGCCGGCCGCAGTGGCCGCGCGGCTGCTGCGCTGGCCCTGCGTGAAAGAGCCAGCGTGTCGGTGTGGGATGCTGCCGGTAGCGAGGCCTTCGTCGGGATGCCAGAGGGAATCTCCCCGCATCCCCACGCCACCGCCGAACAAGCGATACCCTGCGATTTATTAGTTGTTAGCCCCGGCATCGACACCTACGGCCCGCTGGTCACGGCATTTGCGCGGCAGGCTGCGGAGGTGATCGGCGAGGTGGAGTTGGCGGCACGTCACTTTGCCGGCCGCATCATCGCCATCACCGGCACCAACGGCAAGACGACCACCACCGAACTGGTGGCGCGAATCCTCGAGCGGGTCGGGCTGGGCGGCACCGCCTGCGGCAACTACGGAGTGCCCTTCAGCGAGGTGCTGCTGCAAGCCAATCCACCCGCAGTGGTGGCGCTCGAACTCAGCTCGTTTCAACTCGAAACCATCCGCAGCCTGCATCCGGTGGTTGCCATTTGGCTCAACTTCGCCCCTGACCACCTCGACCGCTACCCGAACGTGGATGCCTACTTCGCTGCCAAATTGCGCATCTTCGAAAACCAATGTGCGGACGACACCGCAGTGGTGCGTGCCGGCGAATCCCTGCCGCCCTTGGCCGCTCGCCTCGTCACCTTTTCCACCATCGATGAATCTGCCGATTGGTTTTCCGACGGCCAACGCATCCATGAGCGCGCCACAATGATGTTGGACATGGAGCGCAACAGCGGCTTGCGCGGCCTTCACAACGCGGAAAACGCCATGGCGGCCCTCGCCGCCTGCCGGGCGCTAGGCATTGCACCGGAAATCATGCGCGATGCGCTGCATGGCTATGCTCCCCCACCCCACCGCTGCGAATTGATCCGTACCCTCGACGGAGTCGAATACCTCAACGATTCCAAGGCGACGAACCTGCACGCGCTGGAAAGCGCCCTCCGCTCACAAACCCGCCCTGTGGTTTTGCTGGCAGGCGGCAAGGACAAAGGGCTCGACTACTCATCCGTGCTGCCACTGCTGCGCCACAAAGCACTCGCCTGTGTCACCTTTGGCCAAATCGCCGCACCCCTGAAAATCCTTTTCGCCCCCGCCGTCACCTGCCACGCTGCCGCCACTCTGGCCGAGGCGCTGAGCACTGCCCGCATGCTGGCACCCCGTGGCTCCACTGTGCTGCTGTCCCCTGGTACCTCGTCATTCGACCAGTTTTCCGGCTACGAGCAGCGCGGCGACACCTTTCGAGAACTCGTCAACCAACTCCGCTAACCCGCCATGAATCCACGCACCCTCCCCATCAAACGCCGCCCTGTTTCTAACGGATTTTTCAAGCGCATCCATGCCGTCACCCGCAACCGCAACCAGCGCGTCTCCACTGCCGCCGGGGCTGATGAAGTAGCTAACGGAAATAACAGCGCACGCATCTCCCGAGGCTTCACCATCATTCTCGCAATCCATCTGGTGGCCGTCGCCCTCTACTTCGTCCACCTCAATTTCCTCAACGACCACTCCGTGGCCAAAGCCACCCCGCCCGCCGCTGAAACCACTGCCGCCCCTAAACCGCGCACTGACAGCCCGCCGATGTTCGGCCCCAACGACGCCACCTGCATCGTTGTGGCGGGCGACACCTACGCCCGCATCGCCGCCAGGGAAGGCGTGGATGAAGCCGCGCTGCGTGCCGCCAATCAGAACAAACCCATCGCTGCGGGCCTGACGTTCCATTTACCACCCAAACGCATCGCGGCGTCGGAATCTGCGATGATGGTGAACCTTCGCGAACAGGTGCCATTGAACGCCGATCACGGCTTGGAGGAAACCGCTCCGGTAGAAGCCAGCGAACCGCCGCGCCCCTTGCCGACTCATCCCAAGGTCCTGCGTGAAAGCACGGGTCCCAAGGCCGCCAAAGAAGGCGCTATCACCAAGTCCACCAAAGATGGCACCACAGGAAAGTCCGCCAAAGAAATCACCGCCGCCAAGTCCTCCAAAGACAGCACCGTAGCCAAATCCGCCAAAGAAATCGCCGCCGCCAAGTCCGCCAAAGACAGCACCGCCGCCAAGTCCGCCAAAGAAATCGCCACGGCCAAGTCCACCAAAGACAGCACCGCTGCCAAGTCCACCAAGTCTGCCAAGGAAAACACCTCCACCAAAACAACCAAAGAAAGCCCATCGGCCACCAAACAAAGCTATACGGTGAAATCTGGCGACAACCTCTACCGCATCGCCAAACGCTACAAAATTGACCAAACCGTCCTGATGCGCGCCAATAACATCACCGATCCGGGCAAGCTCAATTCCGGCACCACTCTGGTCATTCCTCACTGATCCATCCCATGCTCCGTCAGGCTTCCATCCTGCTTTGTTCGGCCGTCGCGGCTCTGCTCGCCATCGGCCTAACGATTTTGGCCAGCACCAGCGCTTGGGTCCATGGCATCGAGGAACCCTACCTCTTCCTCCGGCGCCAAGTGATTATGGCGGGTATCGGCTTGGTCCTCGCCATCGCTGCCACGCGGATATCCCCGGAGTGGCTGCGCAAATACTCGCTGTGGATGTTGGCCGGCGTGTCCGTGCTGCTGGCGCTGTGCTTCGTCCCCGGCATCGGCGTGGAAACTCTCGGCTCCAAACGCTGGGTGCAATTCCCCCTGCTCCCTCAATTCCAACCCTCCGAAGTCGCCAAACTCGCCACCATCATCGCCCTCGCCTCTTGGTTCGCCCGCTGGCAAAGTGAGGTGCACAGCTTCTGGCGCGGCTTCGTTATGCCCGGCATCCTGGCCGGCGTGCCGCTGCTGCTCATTGCTGCGGAAACCGATGTGGGCACCGCGCTGACCCTCGCGATGGTGGTGGCAGGATTGCTGTTTTGCATGGGCACCCGCTTGCGCTACCTCGTCCCCACGGCCCTCCTCGCCATCTCCGCCGTAGGTTACTACATCTTCAATAACCCAGTCCGCTGGTCCCGCGTCATCGCTTGGTGGGATCTGGAAAACCCAATCTACCAAGCGGACAAAGGCATGCAGCAATGGCGCTCCCTGCTCGCCCTCGGCAATGGCGGCCCCTGGGGCGCCGGCCTCGGCAACGGCATCGAAAAATTTGGCACTCTCACCTTTGCCCACATCGACTTCATTTTCCCGGTCGTCGGCGAAGAACTCGGCCTGCCCGCCACCCTCGGCGTCGTCCTCTGCTTTGTGCTCATCGCCGTCGCTGGCATCGGCATCGCCGTCCAAGCCACTCAGGTCTTCAACCGCTGCCTCGCCCTTGGCATCACCTGCCTCATCGTCGTCCCCTCTATCCAAAATATCGCCGTCACCACTGCCGTCCTCCCCAACGACGGCCTACCCCTGCCATTTGTCAGCTACGGCGGCACCAGTCTCGTGTTCAGCCTCGCCGCTATCGGACTGTTGGTAGGTATCCACCGCCGCTCCCAATGCGAGCCGCCTCAGGAATTTCCCCTCAACCGCAAAACCCGCCTCGCACTGCGGCTCTGAGGCCTCCCCTATACTTGCTGTGTTTTACGGGATCAGCTTGCCAGCCATGAACTTTCTTGCAACCCATTTCACCGGAAGCCGCCCATCTCCTAACTGAATCGCGGCAGCGTCCTATCGTAAATGGCATGAACGAACCCACCGAACACCCCCCCCGCCGGTGGCCCGTGGCCCTCTTGCTGCTCGCATTGCTCGGCAGCGGGATCAGTGGCGGCTGGTGGTGGCGGGAGCATGTTAGAAAGCCGGCCGCCGCCGGCGTGGACCTGCCGCAGCCGGCCGTGCCACAAGCCGCGCCCGGGGCCAACACGCCGCTGACCGGTGCCCTAACATTCCTAGTGGCCGCCGACACCCACCTTGGCGCATCCGGCATGGAGCAGGCCAACGCCACCATGCTCGCCGCGCTGGATGAACTGCCCGGTACGCCCTGGCCGGCGCGCATCGGCGGATTGGTGGAGCCCCCGCTGGCGCTGGCGGTGTTAGGTGATCTAACCGATTCAGGGAGAGACGACCAAATGCGCAGCTTCGAGCGCCTATACTATGCCGATACTCATCCGCGGCGCGGACCGACGGTGGTTCTAACCGGCAACCACGACCAGGTCAGCGAGCGCACGGCGGTGGGTCAACGGGTGATTGGCTGGCATGGCGCGCTGTTTCGCGCGTGGGATTGGGGTGACGTCCGGATGCTGTGTTTGGACAAAGGGCCCAGCGAGCCGGCACTTGCCTGGCTGGAGCACGAGCTGACCACGCTGCCGACAGAACGGCCGTTGATCCTCATGCAACACTTCCCGCTGCTCGGTCCCTATTCTGGGCCGGACTGGGTGCCCGACGCGCAGAAAGTCCGTCTCGCCAAACTCCTAACAGGCCGGCGGGTGCTGGCCATTTTCCACGGTCATTTCCATGGCTCGGGTCACTACCGCTGGCAGGGCATCGACGTGTACAACACCGGCTCGCCCCGCCACCAGTGGAGCGAAGTGCTGGCCGTGCGCATCACCGAGGACTCCTTGGTGGTGGCGTCCTGGAATTGGAAAGCAAAATGCTGGTGGTGGATGCATACCAAGCGCCGCGACGGCAACGGCGGGGGCGTCTTCACCGACCTGTCCGGTGGCCGCGCTGTCCCGCCGGTTCTCAATCCTTACCCGCTCCATCCATAACGAAAGCTCCAGATTATGGAGTGCATTTGGCAGGATCTGGCTGGGCATGTCGAACGCTGCGATATCCCACTGGCCCATCGGGAGATGCTGGATCGACGCCGTGCCCGGGTGGCGGCAGGAGCCGTCGAACTGCGCGATTGGAACTCTGTCAAACACACCATCGGCAGTCGATGATTCGAATTCGGATTTCCGACGAAGCGCTCGAGGACTTGGCCGAAGAGTTTTGATTCTACGAGGTGCAAGAGGCGGGGCTCGGTGACTTGGGGCAACGTGTCAAAGCCGCGGGTGTATTGCGTTTTCATAGCTCGTGTTTCCAAAATTCTTTGTCGTAGTCCGCGTGAGTCATAAAGGTTGACCGCAGATACCTGTCTTCCGTGATCTCCCACCCCGTATCCTGCATCAGCGTGACTCTACAATAAGCCCAAGGCTCCTTAGACGGCCATGCCCGGCGGGCATTGCATAGGCATGATACCTACATCGTAGGGGTTTTGGAGCCCTGGAAAAAATACGTGGATTTGTTTTTGCCTGTCTGGTTGACAAGCCGGGCTGACTTGACAAAGCTGCGACACGCGACGCGCGGCGAGTGCTTGCCAAGGTCGTCACAAACCCCCAATCCGGATTCCTAACGCTGTGTTTTCCAACGAAGATTATCTTGCAGATTTGCTTGCCGAAGCTGGCTTGGTGAGTGCCGAGCAGGTCAATTACGCCCGTTCCTCCTTGTCTGGGCGCGAAACCCTCGTCGAACATCTGCTGGCCACAACCCACTTGTCACAGGAGGATGTGGCCCACACGCTCGCTGCCAATGCCGGCATCCCGTTTGTGCGACTCGCCGATTTCACCTACGATCTGGGACTCACCCAAACGATCACCGACGAGGTCGCCAAGCGCTATCAGGTCATTCCGGTCCAAGATGACGGGGTCTATCTGACGGTGGCGGTAGCCGACCCTCTGGATTTTGAAATGCTCGACAGTCTGCCGCATGTGATCGGGCGGGAAGTATCCCTGACCTGTGCCACGCCCAAGGACATCATCCAGCACCTCAGCCAAATCTACGGGGTGGATGCAGGCAAGGCGGGCGACGCTAACTCACTGATTATCAGCACCGCCGGCGCTGAAGCCGGATCAGGCAGCGACGACGCGCCAATTATCCGCCTGGTGTTCCAAACCCTCACCGAGGCGTTCCGCCTCCGGGCCTCCGACATTCACATCGAGCCGCTCGAAACCTCAGTCCGCATCCGCTACCGCCTCGATGGCAAACTCGTCGAGGTCGATAACCACCCGAAAAAGTTGCTACCGGCCATCATTGCCCGCTTGAAGGTCATGAGCGGCACCATGTCCATCGCCGAAAAACGCCTGCCGCAAGACGGTCGTATCCAGCTTAAAATGGGCGACAAAGAGGTGGACCTGCGCGTTTCCTCCGTCCCCTCCAATCATGGCGAATCCATCGTCATGCGTATTTTGGACAAGACCGCTCTGCTCCTTGGCTTGCCAGAGCTGGGATTTTTCTCCGATGACCAGGCAGTCTTCGAGCAACTCCTCGGTCTGCCTGATGGCATCCTGCTGGTCACCGGCCCCACCGGTTCCGGCAAAACCACCACCCTCTATGCCTGCCTCAACGTCATCAACCGGCCCGATAAAAAAATCATCACCGTCGAAGACCCCGTCGAATATGAATTGCCCGGCATCAACCAGGTGATGGTCAAGACGGACATCGGCATGACTTTCGCCGCAGCCCTGCGCGCCATGCTGCGCCAAGCACCCAACATCATCATGATCGGGGAAATTCGCGACGCGGAGACCGCCAACATCGCCATCAATGCCTCGCTGACCGGCCACTTGGTGTTTTCCACCCTGCATACCAACGACGCGCCCTCGGCCGTCGCCCGTCTCGCCGATATCGGCGTCAAACCGTTCCTCATCGCCTCGGCCGTGCGGGCCGTGCTCGCCCAGCGCCTCGTCCGCAAACTCTGCCCCATCTGCAAGGGCCCCGCCGATCTCACCGAAAAAGAAATGCGAGCCCTCTCGCTGGACGCCGGACGCGTCACCGACGCCACCATCTTCAGCCCCATCGGTTGCGAAAAATGCCGTGGCAACGGCTACCGCGGCCGTATGGGCATCTTCGAGTTGTTCCTCATCGACGACGAAGTGCGCCAAATGGTCAATACCGGCCTGACCACCACCCAACTGCGCCGCCGCGCCCGTGAATTGGGCATGCGTACCCTCCGCGAAGACGGCATCCGCAAAGTGCTCGCCGGCGTCACCTCCGCCAGCGAAGTGGTCCACGCCACCATGTCCGACGCAGACTAAAACCCATTCTTTCTCTCTCATGGACCATTATCAGCTCATCGAACTCTTCCAATCGCGCGGCCTCATCGACCGCTCGCTGGCTCAGGACGTCCTCTCCGAAATCGAACACAGCGGCAAGGAAGTCGCCGAAATCCTCGCCGACTTCCAAATCGTCCACTCCCGCGACGACGTCTGGCCTATCGTCGCCTCCGAACTGGGCACCGAAGTGGTCGATATCCGCAACTGGACGCCCCCGGAGGCCCTGCTCGCCTTGGTGCCGGCCGGAACCGCCCGCCTCCACGGTGCCCTGCCCATCAAGTTCGATGAAACCGGCCTCTCCGTCGTGCTGGTCGATCCTCTCAACCCGCAAACCCTCGAAGACCTCCGCTTCGCCCTCGGCCGCGAAATCCATCTGCTCGTCGCCCCAGACTACCTCGTCGAACAAAAAATCAATGATTGTTACGGCGGCGAAGGCAAGGCGATGGAGGACATCCTCAGCCAGTTGCAACTCGCTGGCGATTCGGTCAACGCCGCAGACCTTGAAGCCGAGGCCAACTCCGCCCCAATCATCCGCTACGTGGATCTCGTTCTCTACCAGGCGATCAAGGAAAAGGCCTCGGACATCCACTTCGAACCCTTCGAAAAGGATTTTAAAATCCGCTATCGCGTCGATGGTGCCCTCTACGAAATGGCCCCGCCGCCCGTCCACCTCGCGCTGCCAATCATTTCCCGCGTCAAGGTCATGTCTAACATGAACATCGCCGAGCGCCGCCTCCCCCAAGACGGCCGCATCGTCAAACAGGTCGGCGAAAAAATGGTCGATATGCGCGTATCCACCCTGCCTACCCACCACGGCGAATCCGTCGTGCTGCGCGTGCTGGACCGCTCGTCGGTTAACCTCACCCTCGAAAACCTCGGCCTGCCTGACGCCATCTACACCTACGTCACCGAGACGATCGAGAAACCCAATGGCATCTTCATCGTCACCGGCCCGACCGGTGCCGGCAAGACCACCACCCTCTACGCCGCCCTTCGCCGCATCAACACAATCGACTCCAAGCTCCTCACCGCCGAGGACCCCGTCGAGTACGACATTGACGGCATCATCCAGATTCCCATCAACGAAGGCATCGGCTTGGATTTCCCCCGCATCCTGCGTGCTTTCCTGCGCCAAGACCCGGACCGGATCATGATCGGGGAAATGCGCGACAAGGAAACCGCCACCATCGCCATCCAAGCCGCACTGACCGGCCATTTGGTCCTCTCCACCCTCCACACCAACGATTCGGCCGGGGCCATCACCCGCCTCATCGACATGGGCTGCGAGCCATTCCTCGTTTCAGCCTCGCTGGAAGGCGTTCTCGCCCAACGCTTGGTGCGCACCATCTGCAAAGAATGCCGCAGCCCGTACGAACCTAACGAGGCCATCCTCAGCCAACTCGGCATCTCACCCCATGAGCTCGGCGACAAACAATTCTTCACCGGCTCCGGCTGCGATATTTGCGGCCAATCCGGCTACCGCGGCCGCCGAGGCCTCTACGAATTGCTCAATATATCCGATCCCATTCGCGACCTCATCACCGGCCGAGCCCCCACCGTGGTCATCAAACAAAAAGCCATGGAGTTGGGCATGAATACCCTCCGTGAAGACGGCCTGCGCAATATTTACCTCGGCACCACCACCATCGAAGAAGTGCTCAAATACACTTGATTTGCCTTCCACCCGAATTTTCGTTCGCATTCCCCACCGCCCCCTGCTTTAATCCCGCCAGTAGCAACCCAGCCCCGTAACCCTCCCCCCAAGCCATGGCCAACTTCCAATACTCAGCCCTTGACTCCAAAGGTGAACAAACCACAGGAGTCGTTTCCGCATCCAATGAAGCGGAAGCCATTCAGAAACTTCGCGTTCAAGGCCTTTACCCGACGCAAATCGTCGAGGAAGGCAAAGGCAAAAGCCCTGCCAAGGCCAAGTCGTCGTCGAAGTCCAAGAGCAAGAGTTCATCTGCCAGCAAGGGCGGCGTCGGCGGCCGCATCAAGCCCAAGAGCCTGATGATCTTCACCCGCCAGCTCGCTACCCTCATCGATTCCGGCCTGCCCCTGCTCCGCAGCCTCACCGTACTTGGCAAACAGGAGCCCAACCCCGTCCTGCGTGCCACCCTCGCCGCCCTCGCCGATTCCGTGCAAAGCGGTGCCACCTTCTCCGAGTCGCTCGCCCAGCACCCGAAGATCTATAACAAGCTCTACGTCAACATGGTCAAGGCCGGCGAACTCGGCGGTGTCTTGGAAGTGGTCCTCAACCGCCTCGCAGAGTATCAGGAAAAGGCCCAAAAACTCAAAAACAAGATCGTTTCGGCGATGGTCTATCCGGTGATCGTGATGTTCATCGCGGTGGCCATTCTGGTGTTCCTGATGATCTTTATCGTGCCCAAGTTTGAAACGATGTTCGCTGAAATGGGCAATGCGGAATTACCCACCATTTCCAAGGTCGTCTTCGGCATATCCAAGTTCTTCATCGATAACCCCTACGGCGTTCCAAACGTCGTCTTCGTGCTCATCCTCTTCGTCATCGGCGTCTTCCTCTTCAATATCTGGGGGCGCACCAAGGGCGGCCGCCTCGCCATCGACTCCCTCAAACTCAAATTACCGATCTTCGGGGATATCCAGCGCAAAAGCGCCGTGTCACGCTTCTCCCGCACCCTCGGCACCCTCGTCACCTCTGGGGTTCCCATCCTCCAAGCCCTCAACATCACCCGCGATACCGCCGGCAATGTCGTCATCTCCGGTGCCATCGAGAAAGTCCACGAAGCCGTCAAAGAAGGTGAATCCATCGTCACCCCACTCCAGGCGTCCGGCGTCTTCCCCAACATGGTCATTTCCATGGTCGATGTCGGCGAAGAAACTGGGCAGCTCCCAGAAATGCTTCTCAAAGTGGCCGACGTCTATGACGACGAAGTCGATAATGCCGTCACCGCCCTGACCTCCATCCTTGAGCCAATCATGATCGTGATTTTGGCCTTGGTCGTCGGCTCGGTGGTATTCGCGTTGTTCCTGCCCCTCATCAAGGTCATCACCACGATGGGCCAAGCGTCCTAAGCGCCTGCTAACCGCCGCTGACCGCCAACCCATTCCAACGTCTCATGCATCAGCAGTCATCAACTCGCCGTCCCCGCCGTGGCTTCACTCTCATTGAGATGCTGGCCACCATCACCATCATCATGATCCTCGCGGGTATGGTGGTGGCAGGGATGGACTACGTCAAAGAGAAGCAGCGGCGCTCCACAGCGGAGATGCAGATCAAGTTGCTGGCACATGCCTGCGAAGAGTTTAAACTCGACTGGGGGTTCTACCCTGGACGCGCCGATAATACTGCCAGCGATGGCAAAAACATGTCGAACGAACTCTTTTCCGACCTGTATTGGGACTCCAACCGCGATGGCACCGGCCCACTCCAAGACACATCCCAAAGAATCTATCTCTCCGACCTCGATCCAGAACATAACAAACAAGGCTGGATCGATGGCAAGGGCCAAGCAGCTCGCATCCTCGACCCCTGGAGAAACGAGTACCGCTATCGCAAAGGCACCAGTGCCCAAAACCCTGATTTCGACCTCTGGTCCCCAGGCAAGGACGGCAAGACCAACCCCGATAATCCCAAAGACAAGGTCAATCGGGACGATATCGGCAATAAGTGAGCCAGGCCCTTCTGCCGTCTCACGTTTATCACTCTAGCAAACCGCCCACTGCCCCCGTGGCCATGCCGCACCCTCTCACATGACCGACAAAAAACCTGCCTCTGGCAAAACCGCCAGCACTCCCTCCACTTCCCGCGTGCGCCGCATCTCCCAGCCTCGCCCCAGAAAATCCCCCGCCCAAACTGATGCGCCGGCTCCTGCTGAAGCATCAGAGGCCCCCGATATATTCGCCGCCGCTCCGCCAGCCGACGACCATGCCGGGTCCTCCTTCACCAGTGGCGCAGACAACCTGCCCGCCGCCAAACATTCTGCCACTCCAGAGGCTAGCCCCGCACCCCAGCCTCCATCCGATCTGCCTCAAGCCGTCTCCGGCGACTGGCCGGAACCCGATGCGGCCACCAGCGGCGGCACATCTTCCCATGACGGCAAACGCAAACGCCGCCGCCGCAAGGGCAAAGGCCAGTCTGCCCAGGCTCACGCCCTCTCCAGTGCCACCGAGCCAAGCCCGGCGTACGAGGATGCCTCCGACCCGCTACCTGTCGCTGCACCCAAGCCCGCCCCAACTCCACCCTCCGCTCCTGCCGCTCCACAGCAAGCACGCCAGCCAATCCCCCGGACCAAACTCGATCCGGAAACCCTCTCCAGCAAAGCTTGGAAAATTTTCCTTGCCGAGGTGAGTGAGGAAGGCGTCGCCCTGATCGGCGATCAGGATGCCCGCGAGTTGGCCCGCCGCTGCTTCCGCCTGGCTGAAATCTTCTTCGAAGAGCAAGGACGCCGCGTGCCCAACGCCTCTTGAGGCCAAAGCCCCGACAGAAAAAACATTTTCGTCACGACCTCTTGCGCAATGCGCCGGACTTCCTACATTGCGGCGCAGCCCATGAGCCAATCCGACGCCCCCCCTTCCCCGCCCGCCGCCTCCAAAGGAATCCTTGGAGTGATTTTCCTCACCGTTTTCTTGGATTTGGTCGGCTTCGGCATCGTCATCCCCATCCTGCCAATCTACGCCCACGACAATGCCGCCAAGGGCTGGGAAATCGGGGCCATCATGGGTGTCTATTCGCTGATGCAATTTGTGTGCTCACCGCTGTGGGGGCGCTGGAGTGACCGGATCGGCCGCCGCAAGCCGATGCTCATCGGCACACTAGGGGCGACCTTTGCATACGGGGTGTTCGCGCTGGGTTCTGGGATGCCGGGCCGCTGGGCTCTGGCGGTGTTTTTCCTGTCGCGGATGTTGGCGGGGTTTTTCGGGGCCAATCTAGCAGTGGCTCAGGCCGCCATCGCCGACATCACTCCGCCCGAGCTGCGCTCTCGGCGCATGGGCCTCATCGGCATGGCCTTTGGCTTGGGCTTTGTCCTCGGCCCGTGGCTCGGTGGAGTGAGCTTGAAGCACTTCGGAATCGCCGGGCCGGGCTGGGCCGCCACCCTCTTTTGCGCCCTGAATTTTTTGTTAGCTCTGTTTTTACTGCCGGAAACCCTGCGCAAAACCAGCGAACACACCGCCCACCTCCCGCGTCTCACCCAGTGGACCCGCACCCTCGGCCACCCGCAAATCGGCTTGGCTGTCACCGTGTTTTTCCTCAGCACCTTCGCCTTCGCCTGTTTTGAAACCACCCTCGGTCTCCTCGTCAGCCACAACTTCCACCTCGATTATAAGGGCCGCGACGCCACCACCATCGGCAATTTGTTCATGTTCACCGGCTTCGTCGGCGTGCTCGCCCAGGGCGGCGTCTATCGGCCCCTGCTCAAACACATGGGCGAAGCCGGTCTCATCGCGCTCTGCCTGCTCCTCTACGGTGTGAGCCTCGCCACCCTCCCCTGGGTCACTTCCTGGGGACCGTTGTTCGCCTGGCTCGCCGTGCTCGGCATTGCCTCCAGTTTGTCGCGCCCGCCCATCTTCGGCTTGATCTCGCGCCTCACTCCCGCCAGCGACCAAGGTTCCACTCTCGGCGTCGCCCAAGCGGTTGGCAGCCTCGCACGCATCGTCGGCCCCTTGCTAGCCGGGATTTTCTTCATGATGCATCCGGCCTGGCCGTACCTTGCCTGCGCTGCGATGGCGCTGTTCACCTGCGCGGTGGTGGTTTTCAAACTCATCCCCTCGCTGCGCTCCCACGCCACCTCAGACAATCCCGCGTAACCCGGGAGATCTGTGAGATTTGCTGATTTCCGCCGACCGCAAAAACGATTACCCTCGGCACCATGAGCCCGCCCGACATCCGCTCGATCCGGCGCTTCGATAATTTCAAGCGGGCCTTTGGACGCTTGCGCCAGGCGTCCGAGCTCGCCGAGCAGCGGAAGCTTTAGAACTCAGTGTTCGACCTCGCTTTCGACAACGCAGCAAACCAGTCGGATTCCCTAACTGTCGGCTGTGGGCGGAAGCGCAATGCATCAAACAAATGTTACCATGCGAGCAGCAACCGCCGGGTGGGCGGATAGAGTTGGAGAGTAAGTCGCCGCATGACTCATCTGAAAAATTGTGAAAAGCC
>CAIQXC010000407.1 GCA_903875675.1 Akkermansiaceae bacterium | reverse complement strand
GTTGGGAGAGCGAAGCCGCCCGGAATCTCGCCCGCTGGGATCCCTATAATCAGAACGCCAGCGCGTCCTACTTCGATTCCGAGTGGATGTTCGGCGAAAAGGAGTTCGACATCGTCATCGGAAATCCTCCCTACATTTCTGTTGAGCGTTTCGCTGGCACCGAAATCCAAGCCCGCTGGCAGGCTCAGTTCAAGACCTACGCGGCACGCGGGGACATCTATTGCTTCTTCTATGAGCGGGGCCGTGATTTCCTTCGCGACGGTGGCACGCTCATCTACATCACCTCGAACAAGTGGATGCGGGCCGGATACGGAGAGAAGTTGCGCGAGTTTCTCGCTATTGAGGTGAACACACAATCGGTTCTTGACTTCGGGATGGCTCAGAACTTTGGAGCGGCCACCACCTATACTTGTATCACTCGCTACACGAAGGAGGCGTCTCAGGGGCAGGTGATGTCCTGCTACGCCACCGACGACCGGGCTGCGGTTTCTGATCCGGCCGCCTATTTCGCCGCGAACGCCGTTTCACAAGATGGCCTAAGCGGCAACGCCTGGGTGGTCATCTCCGCAGACCGGCAGAGAATCAAGACCTTCGTTGAGGCTCAAGGCATTCCCTTGGAAAAGTGGAACATCCAGATTTCACGTGGAATCATTACCGGCTACAACGACGCCTTCTATTTGAAGGCTGAGGAACGCGCCGAGCTGATTAAAGAAGACCCCGCATCGGAAGAACTCATCGGCAAGCTGCTCCGAGGCAGGGATGTGGAGCGCTACAAAGTGAACTGGCAAAACACATACCAGCTCATCATCAAGTTCGGAGCCCACCAGACTTTGGAACGACACTACCCAGCAGTCTATCGACATCTCGTCCGCAATGAGAAAAAGCTCAAGGCCCGCGGCCAATGCAAATACGGCCGGGAGAGGAAAATTGGCCCGGCTTCCAAGTCCTATCAGGGCCAGCACCACTGGCTGGAGTTGGATAACAATCCTGCGGATGAATACCTGAATCTTTTCAAGGAGCCAAAGATCATGTACCCGAACATGACAAAATTTCTACCGTTCTACCTCGATGTGGTCGACGGATACTTCACGAACGACAAAGGATTCATCATCAATTCAGCAGTCGATTGCCTCGCGTATTTGACCGCATTCCTGAATTCGTCAGTTTTTCGTGGCTGTTTCCGTGACAATTTCCCGGAACTGATGGGAAACACATACGAGGTAAGAAAAATTCTTATTGAGAAGATTCCGGTAAAGAAACCTACCTCCATCGAATCCGGCGTTTTCGAAAAGCTTGTTCCTCTGATCCAGCTTGCGAAGCGCCACGAAGATTCGGCGGCAGCTTTGTTCCTTGAAGACCTAATCGACGCCTGCGTGATGGAGTGCTACTTCCGCGAACACATGAAGGAGCGCAATCTTCTTTTCCATGATGCAATCATTCCGCATTTGGCCACCTACGAAACCACTGCCAACCATACCAAGCAGCGGGACTTTCTAACCAGTCTTTACAACATTCTCAACGCCCCCAAGCACCCCATTCGCAACCAACTGATCCGCCTCACCGCCGACAGCCCCGATCTACTCGCCATCATCAAAGAGGAGGGACGGGTATGAGCACACGCCTCCAAAAGATTGAGATCACGAACTTCAAAGCCTTCCGTAAGTTCGAACTCAATCTCGAAGGCCGCCATCTCCTCGTGTACGGAGCAAACGGCGCCGGAAAATCGTCCCTCTATTGGGCGCTTTACACGTTCCTCCAAAGTGCGCGCAAACGCACCAACGCCGTCGAAAAATACTTCAATCCAGCGAATCAACAAAATTTGCTCAACATATACGAGCAACGCGAAGCCACGCCCCGCTCCGGCGAAATCCGCCTGACCTTTCGCGACGCGGATTCCGGAAATGAATACACCTATCCGATCAGCCAGACACTGCACGGCACGGATAATGAGCCAATGATCCTTAAAGCGGACCTCGCCAGCGACTTCATTACCTACCGCTTCTTTTTTGGATTCTCCCACTTTCGGAACTCGGAGAGGTTCAACATCTGGCCGCTATTCGAAAAAGAAATTCTTCCTTTTTGCGTCACCACGGGAGGAGGAAGGCGGAGTCCCCTGGACCTCTGGAGCCGGATCAAGTTAGAAGATCCGAATCCTACCGCAAGCAGAGGTGTGGGAGGGGCAGACGCGTATGCAGAATTCCATCGCGCAACGGTGCTCTTCGCCCAATGCTTAGCAGGAATCGTTGAAGCTATTAGCAAGGAGGCACAGGATTTCTACGACGAACACTTCAGCGTCGACGACGCTGGAAAAGTAGACCTCAAACTTGGCCTTATCACACCGCCTTCCTCTTCCGGGGACAATCAGGCCACATTTGTATTCAAAAAGCCTCTGATCGAATTTGGCATACAGATCAACGGCCATACAATCAACCGGCCCCAGGCTTTCTTAAATGAGGCAAAGCTTACCCAACTTGCCCTATCCGTTCGCTTCGCCGCTTCATTGGTCAATCTCCACGAATCTGAAGTGAAACTGCTCGTGCTCGACGACCTACTCGTCAGCCTCGATATGAGCAACCGGATGAAGGTCGTTGAAATCTTACTTTCAGAAACCTTCGGCGATTACCAAAAAATTATCCTGACACATGACATGGGGCTCTTCCGAGAGTTTCGCAGAGCGCTAGGAACTAACCTAACTGACTGGCAATGTGTTCGACTTGAAGGCAAGCCGTCGGACCCCATCGTCTCATGCCAGAGCGAGAAGACCGACACTCAGAAGGCTGAAGAATACCTACACGGACACAACCTTGACGAAGCATCGCTGTGCTTGCGCAGAGCATGCGAGAACACAGCTAAGCGCTTTATCAACCACAACGAAGTCCTTCCTACCAAGGATTTTCTGACCCTTGCCGATGCCCTTCGATCTGCTCGAAACAAAGTACTCAGCGGCCTGCCTGTCGAACTCTACGAAAGAGTCATTCGTAACACACCAGCCCATCATAGAGACCTCCTGATTGCATCTTCAGACGCAGATATTGACGCAAATCAGGAACTCGATCCGGCGACAAGAGGAAGACTCAAAACAAATCGAAATCGTCTTCGTCAACTTGTTACGAATGAACATGTGGAACGCCTTAGGCAAATCAAGCTCATCGACGACATTCTCGCCTGCACCGAACGAGTCCTCAATCCTGCCGCTCACTCCGGCGAGCCACCACTATACATAAAGGAAGTGGAGGACGCGCTCGCCTTAGTCCGGCAACTCGAAACCACTCTTCAACCATGAGCAACCAACAAAAGAGTTCATTCAAGGTCGATCCCCGCATTGCTGAGATTCTCGGTGAAAGCTATCGCTCCTCGGAGCAGGCGCTCAAGGAATTGGTGGACAACGCCTGGGATGCAGATGCCACGAAGGTCCAGATCAAATTACCTGATCCGATGACGGTAGATCCCATCATCATCACCGATAACGGTAGCGGCATGACGGCACCCGAAGTGGAGAGCGAATATCTCCACATTGGCCGTAACCGCAGGACGCTTCGCGGCGAGCGAACCAAAAAGCTCAATCGGCTTGTAAAGGGACAAAAGGGTATTGGCAAATTCGCAGGGATGATGGTTGCCGATCAGATGGTGTTATCCACTGTCGCAAGAGGTATCCGTTCCTCATTTCAGCTTCGGAAATCCGAGTTGCTTATTTCCAATCGTGACCTGGAGGACTACGAGATCATTGTTCAGACCTCGACCGAAGGTGCAGTCGAGGCAGGAACGACGATTGAATTGCGGGATTTGAATCAGAACCTTTCATTCCCTAATCCAGAGAAGATGCGGGCGTTGTTGATTAGGGAATATGGACGTGAAAGCGACATTGAGATTGTGATCAATGGCCAGACCATCGGCGTTGAAGACATACCCGGAGCAAGTTTCGAGCATGTAATACCTCTCGATTCGGGTGGCACGGTAAAGCTCAAGTTCACCGTAGCAGAAGGCAAGAGAAACGTTAGGGATTCCGGAATAGCCATCCGTGCCGACGGCAAGGTGATTGGCAGGCCTCAGATGCTCGGGTTGAACGAGAACGAACTCATTCCAAAAAACCTCATTGGCAAGGTGTATGGGGAGGCGGAACTTGAAGGTGTCGATCTTGATTGCGTCACGGCGGATAACGGAGGGTTTGTTGAAAACCACGTCGCCTTTCAGGAAATGACCCAGAAGTTGGCTACTATAGTTACAAAAGGCTTGGAGGAAACACGAGGCGCGGAGATGCGCGCCGCAAAAGCTCGCTATCAGAAAACTATCAATCAGAAACTGGAGAAACTCCCGGAATATAAACGTCAGTTTGCAAACCGCGCCCTAGAGCGTGTCCTCCAGCGCTTCTATTTTGAGGATGAGGAAAAATTTGGCTCAATCATTTCGGTAGTTTTGGATGCCCTTGAATACGAGCCCTATTGGCAAGTCGTCCAAAAACTCGATAACGCAAAGTTCGGTGAGGTTGAAGCACTTGCCGAAGCTCTAATCGAGTTCGGTATCGCGGACTTATCCGTGGTGGGCCGCCAAGCACAATACCGGAACCGCGTGCTGGATGACTTCCAGCGACTGATCGACAACCCCAAAACCGTCGAGGCCGATGTCCATCGCGTTCTCGAAGCGAACCTGTGGCTGCTCGACATTCACGGCAAGCTCATTAGCTCCAATGAAACCTTGAAAAGGGTAATCGAAAGCTACCTCGACGGAAAATACAAAGGGGACAGAGCCAATAGGCGACCCGATCTTTTGATTGCGCACGACATGGCCGACAACACTACCGTCATCGAGTTGAAGCGCCCCAACCACACGCTTGATCGGGATGATGAAGCCCAAGCCATCAAATATCGGGACGATCTCCAGAATTCGCTCCAGAAGATTCACATCCTGCTTATTGGGAAGGGTAAGGTGACTGCCATGAACTCGGTAAACGAAAGGGAAAACATCACCATCCTATCTTACGCCGAGCTTATCGCTATCGCACGGAAGCGAGTCATGTGGCTAATTCGAGAACTCAAACTGGCCGAATAATGGACATTTCCCCAAGCGCCATGCGGGTGATCGTCCACGAGTTTGTTTGGAATGTTTCCCCCACATGAGCCAATTCGAGTCACCATTTCTCGGCGTCCCGGTCAGTGACTGGGTCTGCT
>CAIQXC010000406.1 GCA_903875675.1 Akkermansiaceae bacterium | reverse complement strand
CACAACCGTTCCCGCCTTCAAAGCAGCAGCAGCAGCAACGACAGCCACAGCAGCCCCACTTTCCCCCCTTCCTCTTCCCCAATCTGTCACCCTCCCTCTCCCGCCATCTACCACATCACACCCAAGCCCGGCTACTTCATCCAGGATGTGAAAGTGGATGGAGTTTCCGTTGGCTCAGTTAGAAGTTATACCTTTGATCCGATCGATGCCAATCATGCCATCGCCGCAAGCTTCGCCAAAGCAGCCCCCAAATACACCATCACCGCCAGCGCCAATGGCGGCGGCACGCTCACTCCCACAGGCTCGGTAAGCGTCGCGCAGGGCGAGGCCACGACCTTTGCCATTGCCACCAGTGGCGACAACCAAGTGGCGGTGACGATTGACGGCGTCTGTCTGGGCGCACGTTCCAACATCAGCTTCAGTGATGTGCGTAGCAACCACACACTCAGCGTCGCCTTCTCCGGCAGCATCAAGGCCACCGCCGGTTATGGCGGCACCATCACCCCTGATGGCACCGTCCCAGTGGAATACGCCGCCGACAAATCATTCACCATCGCGCCGCTCGCCGGCTATGCCCTCTCCGGCCTCAAGGTGGACGGCCTCTCGGTGCCCACCGCCACGAGTTATACATTCCAAAAAGTGACGGCGTCTCACACCATCGCCGCCCGCTTCGAAAACACCGCCAAAGCCCAACCCGTCGGCTCACTACCCAGACCTGCGAGCCTGCTGGCCGCCTGCCGCGCCAAATCCCTGCCAGCCAATGGCCCCCTTACATCCTGGCCATCCGCCCTGCCCGGCGGCCAACCCCTGAAGCCGATCGGCAGCCCCGCACTTGACGTCATCGACGGCCACAAATATGCCAAATTCAGCTATGAGACGGGTGACGGATTTTCCGTTGGGACCTACAACTCACCGATTGCCAGTGAGGGTGCCAGCATCGTGGTGGTGGCCAAGCCCATACGCAACGGGGCGGGCTCCGGTTGGACGTCCATCGTGGATATCTTCTACGACCGGCTGGTTCTAGGCATCCGCAACGACACGGGATTGGTCTGCGTCCGACGCAACGGCGGCGTGGACACCAACAGCAAGCCCATTCCCGACGGACAAATCACCATCCTCAGTCTCATTGTGCAGCCGGACGGTGCCTACAAGGTGTTTGCCAACGGCTCTGAGGTCATGTCTAACCCGACCAAAAACCCGATGACCTCCCTAGTGCCCGGCGTCGCAGGTGCCTATGCCACAAGCATCACCCTAGGACGCAACGCCCCGGATGGCTGGACCGCCTTCAACGGCGCCATCGGCGACGCGTTCGTTTACAAATCAGCCCTCAGCGACGCCGAACGCCAGCAGTTAGAGGCGTCGATCGCCGCCTCGCTGGCCCAAGATCAACCGAATCCCTGAGCCAACATCAGGATCGGAGCCCTTGGATAGCGAAGGGTTAAGTTTTCGCTTATGAGGCATGACCCCGCTCACACGCCCATTTCGCAAAAGGAACACTGAATTCGCTTTTCAGTCATTGCCCCAACGGCTCGATTTGTGTTTTCCTCCAACTTGCAACCTAGCGTTGTGAGGTGGACCGGAATTTTGTGACGGCAAAGTCACCTCCACCCCGATCCCCCGCATGCTCCGTCGCTCCGACAACCCACCCCGCACCCCGTCAAGCATCTAACAATCAAATCAATCCTGGAGATCTATGAAAAACACACACCAACCCCAGCCCCCAGTGGGCCAACCCCGTTGGCCCGACGGGACCCAACATCCCCAAGCCAGCCTGAATCGTCCCTTCTGGCGATCCACGCCGCTCCACCTCGCCGCAAAGACCGCCGCCTCAGTGGCAGCGCTATGTTTCGGCGCTGGCATCGCCACTGCGGGCCTCGTGTTCGAAGTGCAACCGTCCAATTACGACGCCGGGACCAAGCACTGGGATCTGACTCCCGGCGGATCCTTGGCCCCGGACTATTTCCAATGTCCCGACTGGGGAAACCCTGCGAAGACGCTCATTGGCAATCCAGGCTCTTCTGTCGCCTACTCGGCCATCGACTGCACTACGGCGGGCCAAGGCTTTGCAGGCCCACTTTGCCCTGCCTCCCTCGGTGGCAATGGACCCCGGACCCTTGAGGCATGGGTTTACACTCCCACGGCATCCAATGGCGGTGTGATTTTCGACCCCAGCCGCCAATATGTGGAAGATCAGAGCCCGAATCCCAACGTGAATTATGGCAACTTTGGCTTCTCTAACTTTGATTGGAATGCCATCCAGTGCCGGGGTACGGGTGGCGATGGCTCAGCTCACATGAACTGGGGCGGCACCCACGATGACCGCTTCGGCAAGTGGGCCCACCTCGTGGCGACTTATGACGGCACGGTGCTTGACCTCTACGTCAATGGCGTTTCAGCCGGCAGCAAGACCTTTGCGTACAACACGGTTTCCGGCAATTCCATGACCATCGGGATTATGAGGGGCTATTTCAATGCTTCCGACGTCACCACTCCCCACAGCTTCAACGAGTGGGACGGCTGGAACATCTACCACGGCTACTTAGGTGCCATCCGCGTCTATGACGAAGTCCGGACAGGTACCCAAATCGCCGATGACTATGCCAGCGGCGTCAATTACGGCGAAACCGGCACGATTCAGCAAAAGATCACCGCTTCTGCCGGAACAGGGGGGGCGATCAGCCCGCTCGGTGACATCTATTGTGCAGCGGGAGCCACCCTGTCATTCACCGTCACGCCGGATGCATACCACGACGTGGCCAGCGTGCTTACGAGCACAGTCGGTGACGTGGTGAGCGGTCCTGCCACCCAAACCTACGCGATGGTCAATGTGGCCCCGGCCGACACGATCACGGCCAGCTTCTCCGAATGGGCGCTAACAGAAATAACCGGCACGATCACAGATGGCACCACGGGTCTTGCGGGTGTCACCGTCACCGCAACTGGCAACCGGGGTCCGTTCACCGCGAAAACGGGCGCTGGCGGCACGTATTCGATCCGCGTTCGCCCGGGTGATCCGTACACCGTGACCGCCACCAAGGCGAGTTATACGATGGACGTTGCCAGCCTGTTAGCTGGGCCAAGCGACGGGCTGACCGGCAAGAACTTCACTGCTACCTACGTCCTACTCCCGCCTCAAGGGATGTTTCCCGAGGCTGCCTTCAATGGTGCGTATGGAACGGGTGACACATGGAACCTCGGCACCACATTCACAACGGGTCCGGACCCGGTTTTCATCACCGCACTGGGAACATGGGACTTCAACCGAGATGGGCTCAGGAACAGCCATCCTGTCGGCATTTTCGATGCAGCCGGCAACTCAATCATCACAGTCACTGTCCCGACTGGAACCGCCGCCGAACTCATCGGCGACTGGCGCTACGTCTCATGTGGCGTCGTCACACTGGCACCTAACACCACCTACACCCTCGCCGGAAATACCTTTGGCGATGAGTGGATGGAAGCCGACCACCGGGGTTTTGCCAGCCCCTATTTCGACGGATTCACCTCGCTGGGGGCATTTGCCACAGCGAATGCGGCCTTCGTCTGTCCCGGGCCTGGAACGGGTGGCTTCCAATGGCATGGCTCACCAGATATGTCCTACAATGTGAACATGATTGGCAGCACATTTTCACCCTATCCGAAAAGGACTGTCAGTGGCACGATTAGCGACGCCGGTGGGCTTGTTGACGGTGCCGCCGTGTCGTTGAAGAACGGAGCAGCGGTGGTTGCCGGGCCGGTTACCACCGGGCCGGACGGCAGCTACACGCTGAGTAGTTCCGGTTTTGCTGATGATGCCACCTGCACGGTGTCCGCGTCAAAACTGGGTGATCTACCAGGCACTCTATCGGTGACGATCAGCCCGGGCGTAATGAATTATCCGAACAGCAATCTCACCCTCTCGACCGACACGTCCTACGATCCGACACTCATTTTCTCGATGACAGTCGATGGTCTTGCTGGCCTCAGCGACGGTGCTCTGACTGGCGACCGGGCCACTGTGTATCCGTCTGACGGCTCGATGATGGCTCTGGGCACACCGACTGTCATTGCGGTTGATGGCCTGAATTGGGAGCAGAATCAAAATCCCAACAATGGTGCGAACGACTGCTATCTCTTCAAGTCCTCTGCGGATGCGCCTACCGGTGATTGGTCCGCCCCGATCGCCTCCAGCGGTGCCAGCATTGTCGCCGTCGTCCAGCCGTTTTACACCGGCCCATTAAATGGTGAGCATCGCGGCGAAGTGGTGGATATGTTCTACAATGAACTCTACCTGGCCGTAGCCCACGGAAACAGCCAGGGCGTTGCAGAAGGGACCGTCGAGGTTTGCACCAGAAACTACAACATCCACAACACCGGTTACGTCATCCCGAATGGCCAGAAGACCATTCTCAGCCTCGTTGTTCAGCAGAATGGTGCCTTGGCACTGTATGCCAACGCTGCTCAAGTCTGGACCGGTTCCAGTGGCACGGACTATTCAACACTCATTCCGATCAGTTGGGAAAAACAGATCCGCGTCGGTGGTGGCGTCGATGGATGGTCGATTTTTAGCGGAAATATCGGCGACGTGTATCTATACAAGTCGGCGATTGCCAACTCCAACCGTACGGCCTTAGAGGAATCCCTGGCGGCCAAGTTCGGCATCTCCCTGAGTGGCTCGGTCATCGACTACACCACTTGGGCCACCACGAAATACCCCGGTTCCAATCTCTCAGACCCTGCGGCTGACCTTGATGGCGACGGCATGAGTAACTTCCAAGAATATGCATTCGGCCTCAACCCTACCAGCGGCTCGTCGGTCAACCCGCTCACCGTGCCGTTCAACAAGGGCAGCGGAACATTCAGCTATACCCGGACAACTAACACCGGCCTCACCTACAAGGTTTGGCATTCGACGGACTTGCTGAATTGGTCTTCGACGGGGACCAGCGAGGGTGCTGCCACTGACAATGGCGGCGTTGAGACGGTGCCAGTGACGCTTGATGCCAGCTTGCTTGCCGAGCCGAAACTCTTCGTACGAGTGACGGCGGAGTGAAGTGTTGCGTTTGGTGGATCGGAGATAGTCGATGAAAGATCGGCCACGGTCCATAAACCGAACGCTATTCCCAAAGTCTCAGATCTTCTCACAACAGACGGGGCCGTTGACGCAAGTCGGCGGCCCTGTTTTGCGTCTCCAGAACTCAGTGTTCGACCTCAAAAGCGCCACGGGAGCGAGCCAGCTCAATTCCCTGAAATCCGAGGACTGGTTCCATCGGCCGATGGGGTCAGTCCTCCTGAGTAACTCATTGTAAGTTATTGAATAGGAACGAGTTGGAAGCCATGCTTTTCGGCTAATTTTTTGAGAGTTTTGAGACGTTTCTTCTCAACTCCGGGGTTGGTCCGGAAAGCT
>CAIQXC010000405.1 GCA_903875675.1 Akkermansiaceae bacterium | reverse complement strand
CATCAGAAATCAACATACATCAATCGGCAATCATCCATCGTTCGACTGAGCTCACGCCGAAGTCGTTCGACTGAGCTCACGCCGAAGTCGTTCGACTGAGCTCACACGCGCAGACACATCTTGCCGGTGGTTGCGCCTCGTGTAGAGAGCAAAGAATTTGCTCTTGACCGGGTATGCCCCGGGCTATAGTCAGCCGCGTGAAACCGACCCCTATGAAATACGTCTATATCTTGGCCATCATATTGAGTGTTCTAACTGGTTGCGGCACCTACTCCGGAAGAGTCGGCTTTGAGAACAAGTGCGACAGGGATGTCTGGGTCGCTCACGTCGAAGGCTTCAAAAGCGAGCCAACTGTCGGGGCTCTAAGTAGCGGCTTGGCCAAGTATGCTGAAGTGGATAGCACGCGAATTCCTCACGAAGTCGTCATTCATTGGTCATACAAACCCAATGGCTCCGAATCTACGGCAAAACTAGTCATTGATGCTACCAAAATGCCCGGCCAAGATGACAAGCTGATATTTCGGTTTACAGATGCCCGGAAGTGGGAGGTCTCTATCATGCGATAAACCACCCATGAAAATTTGAAATATTTCTTGCCATGCCCTGCCCGATTCACAGCCAGCCGGATCCATTTGGCGAAGCCCGTCGCAATCACGGTATCCTCGTCAACAGGTTTCAAGGCGAGCCGGTGCCGATGATTCTCCGCCACGAGGACGTACGCGCTGCGGCGAAGGACTGGCAGACGTTCAGCTCCGACGCACCGCTGCGCATTCCGATTCCCTCGGAGGAAGCTGTGCGCACAGTCCGCCAGTTGCCTTTGGAGATAGATCCGCCTGAGCACGGCGATTACCGCCAGATAGCCGAGCCATTTTTCAACCGGGCCAAACTCCCGGAGGTGGTCGCCAAAGTCGAGTCTCTAGTCCGCTGTTTGCTCGCCGAAGCGCTCAAGCGCGACACCATCGAGATGGTCCGTGAGTTCGCTATCCCGCTGCAGTCCCGAGCCCTTGCCTGTCTGCTCAACATGCCGGATTCCGAGGCAAGTGTCTGGATCGGTTGGGGCACGCATGTTTTTCGCGAGGGCGACGGCAAGTCAAAAGGTGCCGCACTGGAAACCTATATGAACTCTCTCTTAGACCGGGCGGAGGCTTCGCCAGGCGACGATTTCTTTAGTAGCTTGTTCCGGACCACCTTCCGCGGACGCCCGCTCAACCGGGAGGAAATGCTCGGCTTCGGAAGCATCATGTTTGCCGGCGGTCGCGACACGCTCATCAACTCGATTGCCGGTGTTATTGGCCACCTATCGGCATCCCCAACGGACCTCGAGTTTCTACGGGAGGATCCCAGGCGCATCGTCAACGCCACCGAGGAATTCTTCCGCGCCATCTCCCCGGTAACCCACATCGGTCGGCTTTGCCCCGCAAAAACCGAGGTCCACGGAGTAAGTGTGGAGGCCGGGGCGCTCGTCTCGCTTTGTTTCGCCTCGGCCAACTATGATGAGTGTGTGTTTCCGGCAGCCCATGAGGTGCGCTTGGATCGCAAACCTAACCCTCACGTCGCGTTCGGCTTCGGCCCCCATCTTTGCCTGGGGGCTGCCCACGCCCGCTTGGTCGTGCGCAGCCTCCTGAAGTGCCTGTGCGAGCAGGTCGGCGCTATCCAAACGATCGATGCCAAGGAGAAAGTCGAACATGAGGAACGCTATGACCGGCCCCTCGCCTATGATTCTCTAAACGTCCGGTTTATTCCCCGCCGATAAGCCGTAAGCGAAACTTGGAAGTGGTTGACGTGGTCTCATTTAGCCACAGATATCAGTCGATGGGGTCAGTCCTCCTGAGTAACTCATTGTAAGTTATTGAATAGGAACGAGTTGGAAGCCATGCTTTTCGGCTAATTTTTTGAGAGTTTTGAGACGTTTCTTCTCAACTCCGGGGTTGGTCCGGAAAGCTTGCGCCT
>CAIQXC010000404.1 GCA_903875675.1 Akkermansiaceae bacterium | reverse complement strand
TCGCCGCTGGGGTCCACCGTCAGGGTGGCCAGTTTGTAGAAGTAGGTGCCGTCCGCCCCCGCGCTGAGCGGATTGGCGACATCCTCCTCGATGGGGGGAAACCAATGGGCCGATTTGCCAACGGCGGGGCTGCCGGTGATTTTGCCGACCACGATCGAGCAGACCAAGGCGGAAAGGACACTTCCCACCGCGCCGCTTTTTTGGACCGTGACGCAGACCCAGACGCTGTCGCCGCTCTGGATGGGAAACTCCGCCATCTCACCATTCACATCCAGCCGGTTGTCGCACTTCCACAGGATCACCCCGTCGGGCATGATAGCCGTGCCACCTCCGCTCAAGGTGGCAGAGTTGGTTTCCCGGTCGATGACCACCCCGTCGGTCACCTTCACCGTGTACGAGGCGACGAAGGCTGCCGGATCGACGATGGAGAACAGAGGCGTGAACGGCCCGTACACTGGGAAGAACTTGCGCGTCGGCAAGTCCAGATCGAGCTTCACCTTGCCGTTGCCGCAATGCCGCTGGAGGCCCAGGCCGGTTTCCAGATTGCCGCCTTCGGCGAGGGCGAGGATGCAATTTTGGAGGGCTTCGAGACGTTCGCGGGTCAGTGCCTTCTTGAGGGACAAGCCGCGTGGGATCGGCGTGAGTTTGCGGAGGTGTTCCTGCATCGGCTCAGGTGTAAATGAGTTGGTTCCAGCCGCGCCGCCCGCTCAGCAGCCAGCGTTGTTGGTTGGTGTAGGCGTTGCCCCGGCGGGAGAACTGCACCGGGTATTCCAGCCACTCGTAGGTGCCGCCGTAATCCGGCGGGTTTCCCGGTGGCAAGACGATCCGTTGCATCGCATGGCCGGGGTCGGGCATGGCCTTGGTCGTCCAGCTCTTCTGCCACGTCGTTTGGTTGGCCTCCAGAAACCCGGTGGTGCCCGCGAAGGGGTTGCGGTCGCCGTTGGCCAGAAAGCCCGAGAACTTTTCAAACTCGAATTTGCCCGGCGTGTTGCACTTCGTTTCGATGCCGGTTTTCGGGTCGATCCATCTTGCGCCGTTGAGTGGGGCGCTGGGTTTACCGGCCAGGGTGGTGCAGAAATCCGGGTGGGTTTCGATGGGTTCGGTGCCCACGCCCGGGTTGAGTTCGTACACCGGAGGTGGCAGAATATCCACCCCGGCGTATTCCACGACCGCCCGCCACAGGCCGGGGCTCATGGTGATGCGCGAGCGTTCGGCCCACATGAAATCCAGCAGCGGGTGCCACGAATTCGGGGCTGGCACCAGGTCATAGCGTCCCGGTGGCAGTGAGAACGTGCAAGTGCCCGTCCACAGGCCCATTTTATCCACCGCCACCTCGCTGGCGCTCTTGAGGATCAGCCCGCTGGTGCCGTAGGTTTTCGCTGTGATATCATCCCACATCGCCCTGCGCCCGGTGTCACCCGATCACCATCCCTCTTCCACCACTCCGCCTTGTTTTTCCACGGCTTCGATGGCCTTGGCGATGCGCTTGAGCAAGTCCTCGCTCTTTTGCATGTCGCCGCCGAAGGCCCCGCCGCCGCCGCCGATGGCCGTGAGGGAATCCGCCACCACTTTCGAGTTGCCGCCTTCCAGGCGCTCGATGAGCCGCTGCGCCTGCGCCGTCTTCATGTCGGTGGCCGCCCTGTTCTTGGCCTGGTCCCCGGTGAATCCGTCACCGATGTACTTCTGCACCGCCTCCTTGCGGCCCACCTCGTCCTTGCGGCGGGCCAGTTTCTCTTGCATCACCTCCGCCGCGTGCGGGTCGCCCCGCATCCGCAGCAATTGCTCCTTCAATGCGCCCACAGCGCCAGCCTGGTTGGCCTTGCTACCCTCGCGGGTCAGCGCCCTGTCCCGTTCCTGTTTTTGGCGTTCCTGTTCGCGGGCCAACTGGTCTTCCTCCATCTTCTGCTGGATATACTGCTGGCGTTGCGGCCCGGTCAGGTTGGCTCCTTCAGCCTCCTTTTCCGCCGTCCTGAGAGACAAGCCAGCCTCCTTTGCCTCCGCCGCCTTGCGCAGGGCCTCGGCTTGCGGCAGCGCCCCTTGGTCGCGTGCCGCCGCCTCCATGCGCCGCAGCCGTGAGATCTCCAACGTCCCCTGCAACTGCTCACGCTGCTCATCCGCCTGCTTCTTCGACGCCTCCCCCTGGGCCGCCAGAACCGCCTTCTGCCGCTGGTAGCGCGCATCGTCCATCCCACCCTGCTCATGCGCCATGTCGAGCTTCCGGTTTTCCATTTCCAGCATCATTTTTTCCCGCTCGTAGCCCTTGAGCCGGTAGCCATAGACTTGCTCCTCGGCGTCGAGCCGGGCCTGCGCATAGGCACGCTCCGCCGCCGCCAGGGCCTCCGCCAACTCCAGCGCCTTGGCGGGGTCGATGTTCTCGTTG
>CAIQXC010000403.1 GCA_903875675.1 Akkermansiaceae bacterium | reverse complement strand
GTCCTCTTCGCCTGCACTGAGATCGCCGATAACGAAGCCGATCGCAAACGCTATGCTGGCGTCGGTTTTGAAAATAACACATACAAGATTTTCCACGTCAACCTCGACGGCAGCGCCCTCACCCAGCTGACCGACGGCACATGGAACGAATTCGACCCCTGCTACCTGCCCAGCGGAAGAATCATCTTCATCTCAGAGCGCCGCGGCGGCTTCGGCCGCTGCCATGGCCGCCCCGTCCCAAGCTTCACCCTCCATTCCATGAACCCCGACGGCTCCGATATCGTCACCCTCAGCCCCCACGAAACCAACGAGTGGCAACCCAGCGTCAACAACGACGGCATGGTCGTCTATACCCGCTGGGACTATGTGGACCGCGGCTTCAGCCAGGCCCATCACGCGTGGACCACCACCCCGGACGGCCGCGACCCACGGGCGATCCACGGCAACTTCTCTCCTAACATGGGTGCCCGTCCACAATTCGAAATTTCCATGCGCTCCATCCCCGGATCCCACAAGTACATGGGCACCGCCGCCTGTCATCACGGCCAGGCTTACGGCTCTATCATCTTGGTCGACCCCCTCATGCCTGATGACAATGCCATGGCTCCGGTCAAGCGCATGACACCCGAACAGGGGTTTCCCGAGGCTGATATCGGCACCCACGGACCGCCTGCCAATTACGCCGCCCCCTATCCGCTCAGCGAACATTTCTACCTCTGCGTCTATGACAAGGACAGCCGCTCCGACGCCGGCACCGCTAACAATTATGGCATCTATCTGATGGATGCGTTCGGCAACAAGGAACTGTTATACCGTGACGACGAGATTTCCTGCCTCGACCCGATCCCGGTCAAGCCCCGCCCGCTGCCTCCGGTCATTCCCCATCTCACGGCTGTTGGCAAGCCACTGGCCCCCGGCGCTAAGTTTGTGCCAGCGGATCCCAAAACCATCCCGGACTTCGGCACCGTCGGCGTGATGAATGTTTACAACAGCATCTATCCGATGACCGAACAACCGAAGATCACCGCCCTGCGCATCATCCAGTTGCTACCAAAAACCACCCCGATCGCCAATAGCCCGCGGATTGGTTTCGGCGATCAGAAGAGCGCCCGCATGGTCTTGGGCACCGTGCCCGTCGAAGCGGATGGCAGCGCGTATTTCAAACTGCCGGTCGATAAGCCCGTCTATTTCCAAGCGCTGGCCGCGGATGGCGTGGCCGTCCAGTCGATGCGCAGTGCCACCTATGTGCATCCCGGTGAAACACTCACCTGTCTGGGCTGCCATAACTCACCCACCAGCGGCTATGGCTCCGGCAACAGCCAGGCCACCGCGCTGCACCGCCAACCATCCGCCATTCAGCCGGACGTCGATGGCTCCAAACCCTTCAGCTATCCTATTCTCGTCCAACCCGTCCTGGATAAAAATTGTGTCGAATGCCACACCAAGCAGAGCGCCGAGGGCAAGAAGTGCCCGGATTTATCCCGCGGCACCAACCCGGCCAGCGGCGAGTTTTACCCCTCCTACAACTCTCTGCGCAGCTTCACGTTTTTCTGGGACAACGCGGTCTTTGACGGTGAACCGGACAGCAAGCCCGGCCAAATCGGCGCACGCCGCAGCAAGTTGTATCAAATGCTTGTCAAGGGTCATCACGACCTGCATCTGAGCAAGGAAGATATGCACCGGCTCACCCTGTGGATGGACTGCAACAGTGACTTTTACGGCTCCTACCAAAATTTGGAAGATCAAAAACTCGCCAAAACCGTCTGGCCATCCTTGGAATAACCCGGAAAGGGGAGAATCAGAACCCGTCCTTCAATGGGCTCGAAAAATAGCAATTGGGGGGCGTCGGCGTCTCGCCGGCAGGTTGCGGCACCCTGTCGCAATCCAAAGGACCGGTGAAACAAAAGATCACCGTATATCGCTGCTCTGAGGCTAACGCGGCGGGAGGTGCCAGGGCTGGTTTTTTTCCAATTCCTCCTTCATGAAGGGAAACTTCTCCGCAGCGTATTTGTAGATGGATGGGCCGATGACGGCCATCTGCAAATGCAGGGCGGCGAAGAACACACAGGCCATGATCGTCACGCGCCAAGCGACCAGTGGCTGGGAAAGGACCCGATGTCCGCCGGCTTTATCCCACAGGG
>CAIQXC010000402.1 GCA_903875675.1 Akkermansiaceae bacterium | reverse complement strand
TACCTCTCCAGTTGGTATCTGCGGCCGCTTCCTCAGGTGATTTTTGAACCTAGATTCCTTGAAAAGCCAAAGATGTTGTAGTTAGGTCAGGTTTTTCATCTTGGGCGTTCGGAGAACTCAGACGAACCGTCTTGAAGTCTTGCGTCTTGGGTCTGAGGCAAAGCCTCGCTAGCTTGAGGCTGATCTGCAAACCGGCAGTGTACAACCGGCAAAAGCCGTGCTTCAGTGCAGTCCCAATACGGACATGCCACACCTCACCAACCTCCTACACAACAATCGAGCTTGGGCGGCTTCGATCACCGCCCACGATCCGGGATTTTTCAAGAATCTCGCCAGCCAACAGCGCCCGCAATATTTGTGGATCGGTTGCTCGGACAGCCGGGTACCGGCCAATCAAATCATCGGGCTGGCCCCGGGCGAGGTGTTTGTGCACCGCAATGTGGCCAATGTGGTGGCAGAGACCGATTTCAACGTGCTTGCCGTGCTCCAGTATGCCGTCGATGTGTTGCAGGTCCGCCACATCATCCTGTGCGGGCATTACGGCTGCGGTGGTATCAATGCGGCCATGGAGAATTTCCGCCATGGCATGATCGACAACTGGCTCTCCGGCATCCGCGCCCTGCGCCGTCAGCATCATGAGGAACTCGCCGCCATGCCGATGGCGGCAGCGGCTGACCGACTTTGTGAGCTCAACGTGCTGGCGCAGGCCAGGCACGTTGCCCACACCACCATTCTGGAGGATGCCTGGCAACGTGGCCAGCAGCTCGCCATTCACAGTTGGATCTATCGTCTCGACAGCGGCATCATCCACCCTCTGGCAGAACCAATTACCCAGCCGATCGCGCCGTGACGATGGCGCAGGAATCGCGCTCCTAGAGGCTGTGAGAAGCGGCAATCCGCGATTTTCATCAACGGAGTTTCTCGAGCCTATCTAGCAAATGTACATGTTTGGCCCGCAGGGCGAGGGCATGCTGATAGGAGTGGTCGGTTTTGGTGCAGGCGAGGGTGTAGGGGCGGCTCGTACGGAGTGTGATTTGGTCGAGGTCGAGGAAATAGCGGCGGATGTAATCTTCGATCACTGCACGTTCATTCTCGGGACGCGCGAAGTGATGGGTTTTGGCGGTTGGGTCGGCCATAAAGGCAACGAGCTCGTCAATGGGACTGGATTTGCTGGAGGCAGGGAGTCGGAAATAGGGCGAGGGTTTCGTCAGTTCGGGGCGCGGACAGGGGCGGGTCCAGTCGGGATAGGGAAGCAGGGGGCGCTGGACTTCGGCTGCGAGACGTTCTTTCGCGAATGTTAGAATCTCGGGCGCAAGGGAGTTGGCGAGCTTGAGGTGTTTGGCTGTGGCTTTGTGAAGCAACGCCGGGCCGAGGATTTCACGAAGATAGGGCAGGGAGCCATCGGCCTGGAGAAACGCACAAACGGTTTGGCGATCCTTGGCACGTTCAATGAATTGGGAGGCGGCAAGGAGGATCTGGGCTTCCTCGCGGTCGCCGACGGGCTCGGGGTCACGCTTCTCATTCCATGATTGGGCGAGGGGTTGTCTGGGAGAGAGGGTGGCGAGGCGCGCGGCGATGGTTTGCACCCGCGAGGCGACGTCCTTGCGCGTACTGAGGGCTGCGAGGATTTGAAACAGCGTACAGCGATGGACTTCCGGGCCTTCCTTGAGCAGGGTATTGCAGACGGAGTCGAAGGATTCGATGCCAAATGTTTGGTGGAGGGCTGACCACAACGGGACGTCGCAAATGAGAAAGGCAGACGCGGGCAGATTCTTAAGGAGGCGCTCCAATAGGTCGCAGGACCCGGTTTTGGCCAGTGCGGCTAGCAGCAAATGCAGCGGATCAGCGCTAAAGTCCTGACGTTCGGCACGAACACCGAGGTATGGCAAGGCCTCGGGATAGCGGGCAATGGCTGCCGTGGCGAGCCGGTGGAATGGCGAGCCGGGGCCGGTGTTCTTTGCCGCTGCGAGTTTCTCGAACAGGGCACCAGCTCTGCGGAGATCGTATTCGCAAAGGATGCGCTCGTGGTCATCCACCGCCCACAGCACGATGGCAGCGCGGCGATACCAGTAGTCCATGGTGCAGCCCGCGTTGCCAGTGTAGCCTTCCGACTCCTCTTGGTCCGGATCCCCCTCGCCGAATTTCTCTTTGCTGATGAGCACGTTCTTATCTATCAAATAGCTACCAAGATCAACCTTGCGGTCACGCTTGTCGCGCCAATCGGAGATGGTCAAATCCTCCTCGTAAATCTCGCCCATCGTCCCGCTGCCGGAAGCCTCCTTCTCATCGTCATCATCATAACGACCTCGGTGTCGGTGGTAATCGCAGTCGTCGTCTTCGAGTTGGCCCGACTGGTGAAAGGTGACAAGTGCGAGGTGGGCGGTGAAGCCGGTTTCCTCCGCAGCAGCTAGCAGCGCGTGGGCACGGGCCTGGTCATTGCCCTTGAGGTTGCGCAGTGAGAGGTTGGCCTCGGTGTAGCTGTGATCTAACAAGACCGCACGCAATTCGCCCGCACCTGCCTTCTTGAGGCCGGCCAGCGAGGGCAGCAAAGTCCGGGCATGAGCGGTGAGCGAGAGATTGAGCAAGGCGGGATCGCCTTCATCCAATCGGAGGTTATAGACCACACAACAGCGGTAGCCGGAGCGCACCGGCTCGACTTCATGCTCGCAGTCGGCGAAGAAGGCCGCATGCTGGAATTCATGGCGATGGTTCTCGCTGCTGAAATCGACTTCGATTTCCCGACCGTCGTGGCGGATGACGAGCCGCCCGCCCTCATGTTTCGAGGGCAGTGCGATGACCAGCGTGCCGAACATGGCATCGAGCTTTTCGCTATCCTTATGCGCCTTGAAATGTCCACCCTTGCCGTAGAGCAATAACTTGTATGGGCTGGCGGAGATTTTCCCGCGGATGCCGAGATTCTCGCTTATAACAGCCAGGGTTTGCTTCAGGAATTTCTTCCACTGCGGCGACTCAAACGCGATGCTCGAAGCATCGACTTGCCAGCACTTGCGGATATTTTCATCTAACACCGTTCGGGTGCCCTTGCCATAGGGTGCCGCTTCCGCAATGGCGATGATCTCCTTTGCCTGCGACGCCTGCAGCGGGAAGGCAACCTCGCCGAGTCCCTTGACCTGAAGCCCGGGAAAGAAAAACGGTGCGGCACCGGTGGAATGGAAGCTTCCCGTCCCGGTGATTTGCGAGAAGGCGGATAAAAAGGACGTGCTGGCGTTCATGGGCAAGCGCAATCTTGAATGATGGAACGGTACTTGCCAAGCTCCGTGTCGGCTTCGCCTCGTCCCTTCATTTTAATCCCCTTACTATCTTCTTTCGAAGTAAGGAGCATTGGCTTAGGTTCCAGCGATGCCAACGCTCACCTTGACCAGCAAACGCCAGGCGACCTTTCCGGCGAGCTTGTGCGAGGAATTGAATCTCAACCCACGGGACCTCATTGAAGTGGAGCCCGCCGAATTGTCCGGCGAGCGGGTTCGGGTGCTGCGCCCGAGGAAAACCCCAAAGCGCCCGTGGCTTGGATGCCTGAAGCAAAAGACCATCGTGTATGAATCCTCCATGGCTGCTATCAGAACCAGTATCGTCGCGGGACGGACGAAAGACGAAACATGAATGTGGGACTGGACATTGCAGGCATCTCCTCGCCTCTGAAATCACGCGGGACTTTGGCGAGTCCCGCTTGCTTTTCTCAGTGCTGCCAGGTCCTCGTTAGAGATGCAGCAGGGGTCGGCGGCGAGCCAGTGGCCGGGGGCGATTTGGCCTAACGAGAGGTCGACACCGATGGTTTCGGCGTAGCGTGGGTGGCTCATGCGGTGGCCGAAGGCACTGCCCGACGGCGGATTGATAGGAGATGGCACATCGCCTTCAAGCAGGATCTTGGCACGCTTCACCTTGGGGTCTGGGGAGGGGATGGCGGAGAGCAGCGCCTTGGTGTAGGCGTGGCGGGGGTCTCGGTAGATCGTCTCGGCCGGGGCCAGTTCGACGAGCTTGCCGAGATACATCACCGCCACCCTGTCGCTGACGTGCTTGACGACGGATAGATCGTGGGCAATGAAAAGATAGGACAAGCCGAAGTCGCGTTGCAACTCGACTAGCAGGTTTAGGATCTGCGATTGCACAGACACATCCAGCGCGGACACCGGCTCGTCACACACAATGAGCTTGGGCTTGAGGGCCAACGCCCGGGCAATACCGATGCGCTGGCGCTGGCCACCGGAAAATTCGAACGCATATCGCTCGCCTGCTGTGGCCGGCAGGCCGACCCTATCCAGCAATTCGTGGACCTGCTTGCGGCGGTTGGCGCGGTCGCCCAATCCGTGGATGATGAAGGGTTCCTCGATGATGGCCTGCACACTCATGCGAGGATCGAGCGACTCCGCGGGATCTTGGAAAATCATTTGGAAGTTGCGCCGCAGAGGGCGCAGTGCACGCTGGTTCAGCCCTGTGATATCAGTACCTTCCAAATGAATGCTGCCGGACGTGGGTTTGAGCAGGCGAACAATCGCCTTGCCGAGGGTGGATTTTCCGCAACCGGACTCGCCGACGAGTCCAAGTGTCTCACCGGGTTGGATATGCAAAGAAACCCCATCGACGGCTCTGACGAAACCGGCGTGCCGCGGGATGATGCCGCTACGCACCGGGAAGTGGACACACAGGTCACGAACGTCCAGCATGGGATGCTGAACATCGGATATCGAAGAAATGGATTTCATGTGCGGTGATTCGTGGCGGTGGCGATGCTGGTCACGAGGATAAGTTGATGAAATGAGAACCACTGATCGGATTGATTCTTTCAGTGAAATCAGGGGTGGCGGAAACGACAATCAACAAGTCCATCTTCCATTCATTCGGTGTTCGATGTTCATTGTGATGTGCATAACGGGCAGATTTCCGCCCAGTGACCGGGGGCTACCTCTGCAAACCGAGGGCGCTCGTTAGACACACTGGAACGGCGGCCCATGCGTTGGCAGAAGCGGCAGCCGTGGACGTGATCGGCGAGCGAGGCAACCATCCCGGGAATGGTCTGAAGAACCGCCTTGGAGGGAGTTTCCAAGGTTGGGATGGATTGCAGCAAGCCGCGAGTATAAGCATGCAATGGATGATCGAACAAGTCCGCAGCACTGGCTCGCTCGACGACCCGGCCGGCGTACATGACCACCACTTCGTCGCAAGTCTCGGCGATGACCCCCAGGTCGTGGGTGATGAGAATGATAGACATGCCGATTTCATCCTGCAGTTGTTTCATCAGATCAAGAATCTGCGCCTGGACTGTCACATCGAGGGCGGTGGTTGGCTCGTCTGCAATCACCAGCGATGGTTTGCAGGCCAGCGCTAGGGCAATGACGATGCGCTGCCGCATGCCGCCGGAGAGTTGGTGCGGATAATCCATCATGCGCTTTTCCGGGTCCGGGATGCGCACACGTTGCAACATCTCAGTGGCCGCATCCCAGGCGTCGCGCCTCGAAAACTTCTTGTGAATACGGAAAACCTCAGCCACCTGCCGCCCGATCCGATGCACCGGATTGAGCGCAGTCATCGGTTCCTGGAAAATCACCCCTATATCTCCGCCACGGACTTTCTGCATCTCCGCATCACTGGCCCGAACCAAATCAAGCCCTTTGAAGCGCACTTGTCCGCCCAAGATTCGCCCGGCGGGTTGCGGCAACAAACGAATGATCGACATGGCCGTGACGCTCTTGCCGCAACCGGACTCTCCCACGATGCCAACCGTCTTACCACGCGGCACCGAAAACGAAACTTGATCGACCGCCCGCAGCATGCCGCGCTCGGTTTCAAACGAAGTGATGAGCTTGTCCACCTCCAGAATGATATCAGCGGGCGGACTCATGGCTTGTTAGTTGGCGCTGGTTGGGCTGGAGTGGCGGGCACTTGTGCCCGATAGGCATCGACGACGCGGTTGCACTCGCCTAACGATTTACCGCTGATTCGGGCTGCTTGGGTCTCTTTCTTGATGTCCTCGTCGATCCAAAGCACAAACACCTCATGCGGGTCGAGCACTACCGGCGGACAGAAGTGAGTGGTTGCGCAATCCGGCCAGCGTACCCAGCGCCAAGAGCCCAGCCGGACAAAATCCACAGTGTAGCCCGGAGCGAAGAAGCCTTCGTCGTGAATGATATGTTGGAGTTTCCACGAGGCGTCGCGTACTTCTTCCACGTTTCGACCGGTGCGAACAACCTCACACAACCGGTCGGTGTCCGGCCTCCCCCACACAAACAAATTATTCGTCTGCGGCTTGGGGTTACCCTTTGCATCCAGCGCATTAGCCGAGTGCAAGAACTGATAGAAATCCGGCACTGGCGGGGTGATGACCCAGCTGCCAAACGACATCTCGTATTGCTTCAGCATGGTTTTCTTATAGTCAACCGTGATTTCCGCGCCATCGAGCCGCAGGTCCAAGCCGCAGGCTTTGGCATCCTCGCGCAGGATGGCAAACATGCGGTCGTACACCTGCAGCGCGGTCGGATAGGAAATCGCAGTCGTCAGCCTCGTTCCATCGGGCTTGCACAAAATTCCGTCACTGCCCTCATGGGTATAGCCGGCTTCATGGAAGGCGGCACGGGCCGCGTCGATCGAGTACGGGCGGGCCTTGATCGAAGGGTCGCTATAGATGGCATAACCTTCGTTAAAGGCATTGAGACGCTGGTAGTCGCCGCGGAACAACACGTTGATCACCTTCTGCCAGTTGAGCGAGAAGTGAATGCCGATGCGCACGTTGCGGTCGTCAAGGGGCGGCTTGCGCACGTTCATGTACAGGCCGCGAGGTGGGTTTGGGTAACGATTGTAAAACGTGCTGCGTTCAATCCAGCCCTTATAGATCGGCTCCATCTCGCTTTTCTCATACCACACCTCGGGATGGTTCATATAAAACGTGTCCAACTCGCCGGCGCGGAACAACTCAAAGGCCTTGGCCTCATCGCGGACCACGGTATGCACGAGTTTGTCGGGATTGAAACGATAGCGGTAGTACTTCAAATCCTTGGCCCACCAGTTCTTAACGCGGGTCTCGGTGATGGACACGCCTTTCACAATGTCCTTGGCCAGCACCTCGTAAGCGCCGGTACTCGGCGGAAAGCGCCATTGGTAACGCTCGTTGTAATCCGGGCCGTAGTCCGCATAGAAATGGGGTGGTGAGGGCTCCAGATTGCCTGCCAACATCGGCGCGTTGATCTTGGTCTCCGGCAGAGAAACCGATAACGTGTGATCATCGTACATCGCGATCTGGGCGATCTCCTCTCGATAAAATTGCTTGTGATAGGGGTTGAAGATATTGTCCGAGACGCGCAGATAGACGGCCACTAGGAAATCCCGGGCGGTGATTGCCACGCCATCTGAATAGGTGGCTTTGGGATTGATATGGAAGTAGGTGGTGCGGCCATCGGCGGAAAGTGCCCATTCGTTGGCCAATCCGGGAATCAACTCCATGGTCTCTGGGTGGATACTGAC
>CAIQXC010000401.1 GCA_903875675.1 Akkermansiaceae bacterium | reverse complement strand
GGCCGACCCGACAGGCAATCCGACCCAGATATTGGGCTCTATCCAGGCTGCGGGCCAAGTCTATGTCATCAATCAAAACGGCATCATCTTCGGCGGCTCCAGCCAAGTGAATGTGCATACCTTGGTGGCATCGTCGCTGCCGATCAATGACACTCTGATAACCAACGGGTTGCTGAGTCAACCCGGCCAATTTCTCTTCGACGGTCTTAACCAAGGCAAAATTGGCGATATCACGGTGCAGGCCGGAAGCCAGATTTCCACTCCGGTGGGAGCCGACGGCAACGGCGGCTGTGTCCTGCTTGCCGGAGCCAATGTCACCAATGCAGGCACGCTTGCCACTCCTAACGGCCAGACGATCCTCGCGGCGGGCTTGCAAGTGGGCCTGGTGGCGCATGCAAGCACGGATCCCGCAATCCGTGGCCTGGATGGGTATGTAGGGGCGGTCAGCGATCCGGCGTCCACCCTCGCGCCTTATGCTGGAACGGTGAGCAACCCCGGCCTCGTCGAAGCCGCCCAAGGCAATATCACACTTGCTGGCAAGGAGATCCATCAACAGGGAGTTTTGGATAGCGTCACCTCAGTCGCGCTCAACGGCAGTGTGCGGCTGCTGGCCAACTACGGTGCCTCCGCCAACCGAACCTATGACGCAGCGAATCCGAACACCGGCACGCCGTTCAACTTCACCGCCGCTGGCAACGTACTCATGGGCACCGGCAGCGTTACCCGGATTCTTCCAGACTATCAAAGCGCAGACCTGACGACAGGCACGGCGCTGGCACTCGGTTCACAGATATACGCCCAGGGAACCAATATCTATCTGGCTAACGGATCGATCATTCTGGCACCCGGTGCCAAGGTCGCGTTGCAAGCCGGAGCATGGAGCAGGCTGGCCAGCGGCCCGGCTGCATTTATCAATTCAAGCGGTCAGATATATCTGGATGATAACTCGCTGATCAACCTTGCCGGTACAACGGATGCCGCCGCATCGGTGCTGCAGAATTTTCTCAGCGTGACCCTTCGCGGGTCCGAATTGGCTGTGGCTCCGCTGCAGCGTTCAGGCGTATTGCGCGGTGACACGATCGTGGTGGATAGCACACAGACGGGTACCTACAACGGCCAGCCATGGGTGGGCACACCGCTGGCAGATGTGAGCGGCTATCTGGGGCTCATCGAGCGGAATGTCGCACAGCTAACAACGGCCGGAGGCACTCTGGATCTATCCGCCGGTGCATCGGTGGTCATCCGCAATGGCGCAACCCTTGACGTCTCGGGCGGTTGGACGAATTTCTCGGGAGCCACCGTGCAGACCAGTCGGGTGTGGATGGATGGCCATTTGGTGAACATTGCCAGCGCGACTCCCGAGCAAGTTTACAGCGGAATTTTCACTGGAAATCTCACGATCAGTGATTCGAAATGGGGTGTGACGCAGACATTTGAGCACCTGTTGGCCCCTACCGGGCAAACCTATCAGGCCGGTTACACCAGTGGAGCGTCCGCCGGAGCGATTGGCATATCCACCCCGGCGGTGGTGTTGGATGGCACCCTGCTTGGAACCCGTGTGGCGGGAACACGTCAAATCCGCAGCGGAGCCACCACCAGCCAATTGCCCACATCCGCATCGCTGGACATCAGCCTGCAAGCGCAGATTCTATCAGGTTCAACAGTCTTCTCTTATGCGCCAAGCCATCCAGATGTGATCTTCGGCACTGCTACCCAGCCAACCGCCGCAGATTTCACCTTGAACGCGAGTGGCGAGGCCCCGCCGATAGACGCGGCACGCAGAGGCACCATCTATCTATCACCTGCACTGTTGTCCAATTCCGGATTCGGCAATCTTACATTGCTCAACGAGGGCGGAAATATATCTCTTCCGGCAAATGTCACACTCAATGCCAATCTTGGTGGCACGGTTGCTCTAACGGCCGCCAATCTCAACGTGTCGGGAAAAATCGTGGCTCCAGGCGGATCGCTTGCCCTCACGGCTCTCAATCTAACAAGCTATCAGACAGCTTCCATCGCGGCGGATGCACCGACGCCTGCGGTAAACCCCGGCCGCGGGGTGCTCACGTTAGGCCAGCATTCGCTACTCAGCACGGCTGGCACCATCATCGATGACCGGGCGGTACCCGGCACGGAACTGGCACCGCTGTCGCTGACCGGAGGAAGTGTCACTCTTGCGGCGTACACGGCGGATGTGCAGGCCGGCGGCTTGATTGACGTATCCGGCGGCTATCTGCTAAATTCGCTAGGCAAGGGAACATTCGGCAACGGTGGTCTCATCAGTGTAGCCGGGGGCAAGGATCCGGGGCAGCACACGGTGCTTGGCGGCACGCTGACGATGGAGGCTACGGTGAGAGGGTTTTCCGGGGCCACAGGTGGCACGCTGGAGATGATAGCACCGCGCATTCAGATTGGCGGAACTAGCAGCGAGACGGGCACCTTGCTGCTGCAACCGGAATTTCTCAGCCAAGGCGGCTTCAATCATTTCAAATTAACAGGTTTGGGGATAGGCCCGAGCCCCGGCGTCCTGGTCACTGCCGGCACCCGGATTGAACCAGTCGTGGATAGCTATAGCTCGGTCAATACTCCGGTCGGGAGTGATCAATCGATTTTGAAGATCATCCAAAACCTACCCAGCGCCCGGCAACCGGTCAATCTAACCCTAGCATCGCCTGGGGTGAAGGATCTAACAACTGTTGAGATTGGTGACGTGGTTGTGGACGGAGGCGCACGGATCATCACCGATGCAGGCGGCACGGTGGGCTTGTCCGGCGGCACGGTTTCCCTTCTTGGCACAATCCTCGCGCCCGGAGGGAGCATTGCGGTGGCGGGCGGCTCTACCAGTGTGTTTGGGACGGGGTTGGCGAACCCGGAGGTGACCACCTATCTCGGGCCGGGCGCGCTTCTATCAGCAGCAGGCATCACGGTGCTGGCACCGGATCCGTTTGGCCGCCGCACGGGCAAGGTGTGGGCTGGAGGGACGATCCGCCTGGCGGGCAACATCGCAGTGGCCAGCGCTGCGGTGATCGACGTCTCGGGAACCAGCGCCACCTTGGATGTTGCCAGCGGTGCAGCCACGGTGAATCCCAGTCCTATCCAACATTCCAGCGGTTTGACGTCCGCCCTCGGCAGTCTTGCTAGCTTGCCTGTCACAGTGGATAGCGACGGAGGGAAAATGGTTTTCAATGGCACCGAGTTGTTGGTTTGCGCGGGGAATCTATTAGCGAACTCCGGAGGCGGCACCGCGCTGGGTGGCTCACTGGTGCTGTCCAGCGGCGTGTATGATCTTACTGGCAACGGACTGTCATCCGCCACCATCAATCTAACCGTCACTCAGACAACTGGCAGCGTGAGCGGTGGCATTGGCTCGGTGCTTGGCAACGGCGGCCACTTCGGGCTCGACACCTTCCGCGGCGGTGGCTTCGATTCGCTCACGCTGAATGGAGTGGTTGCTTTCAGCGGGAATGTGGATCTAAGCGCCCGGCAGGAATTGAGCGTGGCCTCCGGCGGTTTCCTGTATGCCAATGGCGCGGTGAATTTGGCGGCCCCGCATGTCACGTTGGGGCAAGTCCAAGGCGTCGTGCTGCCGGGCAGCGCGAGCAGTCCGTTTCCCGAGAGTGTGCTGCCCGGGTCTGGTGTCGGCAGTCTAACGGTCAATTCCAGCCTGATAGATCTCGGCGATCTCTCACTTCAGAACATCGGCAACGCCAGCCTTCAGGCGAACCAGGGCGACATCCGTGGCAGCGGTACGGTGCAACTTGCCGGCGATCTGACGCTTGGCGCTGGCCAAGTCTATCCGAACAGTGCGTCGCAACTCAGTTTCATGGTGTATGATCACACGAGCGGTGGCCTGACCCAGCGCGGAAGCATCACGGTGAGGGCGTCCGGCGTCCGCGATTTACCGCTTTCTGCCGGAGGCACGCTGAGTCTTGATGCATCCAATATCGCTCAGTTCGGAACGCTGCGTGCTCCGTGCGGGACCATTCTCCTCGGTTGGGACGGCAGTGGCACCACCCCCGTGGATCTGCTGGCAGGGCCGGTTGCCAGCGCGATTTTCCCTATCACAAAAAACCTGACGCTTGGCACCGGCAGCGTGACATCTGTCTCAGCCGTGGATCCGCTGACTGGCAAAGGCATCATCATCCCGTATGGTGTTAGCACCGATGGCACTAACTGGATTGATCCGCAAGGGGTTGACATCACGACCAACGGGCTGCCGGCGAAATCCATCGTTCTCTCCGGGGTGAGTGTGGCCACGGCAAGCGGGTCCACCATTGATTTGCGTGGGGGTGGCGATCTCTATGCCTACCGCTGGGTTCAGGGGCTTGGCGGACCCAGCGACATCCTCGCGTCTGCCACCCGCTTCGCGATTCTTCCAAATTATACCTCAGGCTATGCGCCAGTAGCGGAATATAACAGCAGCAGCGACGCTTCGAATCTATTAGCTGGCAGCGGCAGCAGCGGCTACACCAATCCATCGCTTCGAATCGGGGAGCAGATCTATCTTGCCGGCAGCAAGACCCTGGCGGCCGGAACGTACACGTTGCTTCCGGCCCGCTACGCACTGTTGCCCGGCGCGATGTTGGTCAGCCCCACGAGTGATGTTGGTTCCACCACGGTGGAGATGCCGGATTCATCCAGCGTCGTGTCAGGCTATATCTTCAACAGTCTC
>CAIQXC010000400.1 GCA_903875675.1 Akkermansiaceae bacterium | reverse complement strand
GGTGGTCACTTCGCATAAACGGCTTTTTTTACCTCAATATCTGCTATTTTGTGGACCTCGGCCTCCGTTAAGGGTTTTCTCGCCGCGTGAACTCCTCCACCCCCAGTGCCATGGGCACGCTTGACGCGAACGAAGCGGTAGCCGCTGTTGCTTACCGACTCAACGAGTTTTTCGCCATTTATCCGATCACACCGTCCTCACCGATGGCCGAGTTTGCGGATGAATGGTCGGCCGCCGGACGTAAAAACCTGTGGGGAGCGGTCCCCAGCGTGCTGGAAATGCAATCAGAAGGCGGTGCCGCCGGAGCCTTGCACGGGGCCTTGCTGGCAGGTTCGCTCAGCGCGTCGTTCACGGCGTCGCAGGGCCTGTTGCTGATGATCCCTAATATGTACAAGATCGCTGGCGAGCTGATCCCGTTCTGCCTGCACGTGACGGCGCGGGCGTTGGCGACCCACGCACTGAGCATCTTTGGCGACCACTCGGACGTCATGGCCTGCCGCCAAACCGGGTTTGCGATGCTCGTCGGCGGCTCGGTCCAAGAGGCTCAGGACACCGCTCTCATTTCCCAAATGGTCACCCTGCGCTCGCGGGTGCCATTCCTGCACTTTTTCGACGGCTTCCGCACCTCGCACGAAGTTTCCAAAATCGCGTTGCTCAGTGATGACGACCTGCGCTCTCTCATCGACGACGAGAGTATCCGGGCCAACCGCGAACGTTCGCTAACACCCGATAGCCCGGTGATCCGCGGCACGGCGCAAAACCCCGACGTGTTCTTCCAAGCCCGCGAAGGCTGTAATTTGTTCTATGACGCGCTTCCAGGTTTGGTTAGAGAAGCGATGGACGCCTTCGCCGCCCGCACCGGTCGCGCCTACAAACCCTTTGATTACGAAGGCGACCCCGACGCCGAACGGGTCGTCGTCATGATGGGCTCGGGTGCCGAAGCCGCTGGCGAGGCCGTCGGTTGGCTCAACGAAAATGGTGAAAAAACCGGTTTGGTGAAGGTTCGCTTGTACCGGCCGTTTTCGGTGGAGGATTTTGCGGCGGCGCTGCCCAAGACGGTCAAGTCGATCGCGGTGTTAGACCGGACGAAAGAACCCGGTGCGGTGGGCGAGCCGTTGTTCCTGGATGTGGTGGCGGCACTGCGCCAGGCGGACACCCTCGGATTGCTGAAAGACACCCATCAGATCCGCGTGATCGGCGGACGTTATGGTTTGGGCTCCAAGGAATTCACTCCGTCGATGGTCAAGGCCGTGTTTGACGAACTCGCCAAACCCGCTCCAAAATTGATATTCACCGTCGGCATCAATGACGACGTCACCGGCCTCTCACTGGACTATGATCCGGACTTTGAAGTGGTGCCCGCAGGGATGAAGCAAGCCGTGTTCTTCGGCCTGGGCTCCGATGGCACCGTCGGCGCTAACAAAAATAGCATCAAGATGATCGGCGAAGGCACCGATAACTTCGCCCAAGGCTACTTCGTCTATGACTCGAAAAAAGCCGGCGCAATGACCGTTTCGCACCTGCGCTTCGGCCCCGCTCCCATCCGCTCGACCTATCTGATCCGCAGTGCCGAATTCGTCGCCTGCCACCGCTTCGATTTGTTGCAACAAATCAATGTGCTCGATTACACGAAGGCCGGCGGGATTTTCCTGCTCAATTCACCCGGCGATCCAAACGAAGTATGGGACCGCCTGCCGTCGGATCTTCAAGAGCAGATTATCGCTAAAAAACTTGAGTTCTATGCCATTGACGCCAGCACCGTGGCACGCAATTGCGGCATGGCCGGGCGCATCAATACGATCATGCAGACGTGTTACTTCGCCATCTCCGGCGTGCTGGAAAAGGATGAAGCCATCGCTGCTATCAAGTACGCCATCAAGAAAACTTATGGCAAACGCGGTGATGCGGTGGTTCAACGAAACTACGATGCGGTGGACCGCACGCTCGAAAACCTCGTCCGCATCGACTATCCGAAAACCGCCACCTCTGGCGTTTGTCAGGCACCGCTGGTTCCAGCGAGCGCGCCGGACTTTGTGCAACGCGTCACCGCGCTGATGCTCGGCGGCAAGGGCGACCTGCTGCCAGTTAGCGCCTTCCCGGTCGATGGCGTTTGGCCAACAGGCACCACCCAATGGGAAAAACGCAACATCGCCGAGGAAATCCCGGTCTGGGAAACTGATATCTGCATCCAGTGCAACAAGTGTGCAATGGTCTGCCCGCACGCGGCGATCCGCCCCAAGGTTTTCACACCGGATCACCTAACCAGCGCGCCTGCCACCTTCAAATCCACCGAGTTCAAAGTGCGCGAATACCCCGGTTTGGTGTATTCGCTGCAGGTCGCTCCCGAGGACTGCACCGGTTGCCAACTCTGCGTCAACGTCTGCCCCGCCAAGGATAAGAGCAACCCCAGCCGCAAGGCCCTCAACATGGTCGCCCAACTCCCGCTGCGCGAAGCCGAACGCGAAAATTACGCGTTCTTCCTCGACCTGCCGGATCCGGACCGCGCGATGCTTCGCGACGACGTCAAGACCTCACAGTTCATGCGGCCGCTCTTTGAATACTCGGGTGCCTGCGCCGGCTGCGGCGAAACCCCCTACGTCAAGCTGCTCACCCAGCTCTTCGGCGACCGGGCGATCATCGCCAACGCGACCGGCTGCTCCTCGATCTACGGAGGCAACCTCCCGACCACCCCCTACACCGTGAATCCCGACGGACGCGGCCCAGATCGGAAGAGCGTCGTGTAGGGAAAGAGTGTTAAGATTAGTGTT
>CAIQXC010000399.1 GCA_903875675.1 Akkermansiaceae bacterium | reverse complement strand
CCTGGTGAACGTATTTTGTTTCTCCTGAAATTTGAAATACTCCGAAACCCGTGGACACGGCTTGTAATTGCATGAGCCATTCGAGAGTTTTCTTTAAGTCGATGCCAGCAGCTTTCGCATTTTGCTCGATAGCCTCTAGGGATGCTTTGCTCTCACCTATCTCAGATTGGATTTGTGCTTTTTTTTCATCGTCTGTTTCGGATGTCTCTAGCTTCTCAAAGTCAGCGATTTTTGCATTCTGGGCTTCGTGGAGAATGGCAAATCGGAGATTTACGGGGCTCCAGCCTTCAAGAAATGTGCAAACCGCAGAGTAGCTGGAATCTTTGATCTCATCTTTGATTTCAAGGTGCTTCGCTCGGAAAGCTTCGTAGCAAAGCAAGGTGCGCTCTGGTTTTTCATCGTCACTTTTAAAGCCGAGAGCATAAGCAGCGTTATCCCAGAGTACGCAGGGATTGATGCCTTGGCCTGGCGGCTTAGATTGGCCCAAGACGAGGAGATCGAGCGGGCGAGAGGTTCTCCTTTCTCTCCCATTGGTGCCGATGGTGATAATTTCCTGTTGTCTAGGTTCAAAGGCAATCAACTCCCCCTCGCGGCTTAAGACGGTACAGAAAGAAATTTTTTGCAAGCTATAGCCTGTCATAGGAAGTCCATTGACTGGATCTTCAGCAAGGCGATCATAGAGGCTGGTGAGAGATTGCAGGATCATGCTTTTGCTTGGTCAAAGGGTGGGACTTGGATGATGCCGTTTTTCATATCGGCGTTGAAGAAGCGGGGTTCGGTGCGGACGCGTTTGCCTTGGCCGGTGAGGAAGGAGTCTTTGTCGGCGGCGGTGGCGGGTAGGTAGCGGATGTCATGGAGCATCCAGCCGAGCGTGCGGTTTTTTTGCTCATCGGTGAGTGTGGACGCGGGGAATGATGCGTCGTCCTCGATGAGGGTGAAGCGGGCAGGGAATTCGCGGGTGCCGAGGCAGGGTTGGTGGAAGCATTGACCGCTACGGGCGCGGCGGTTGAACATGTCGAGGTGTTTGGCCTCGCAGTCTTTATGGGGTAGTTCGGGTCCGTTTTTTTCGAAGCGGTGTTCGAGGATTTCAAAATGAGCTTCGATGACGTAGGACACATTTTGCAGCAAGGTGGCGGCGCGTTGCTGGCGCTCGTCTTCGACGATGATGCCCATGGTTGGGACGCTTGCTCCGTTCATCGCTGCGGCGGAGGGTTTGCTGGCTTTGGCACCGACTTCGTTGCGGCGGATGTTGGTAAAACGAATGGGTTTGAGGACGTGGATGCGGTCGATGACCCAGCGGATCTGGGGTTTCCAATAAATTGCCTCCAGAATGCCGCGGGCGGCAGATGGGGTGATGACATCGTAGGAGACGCGCTCGACCTTCATTTCGGGACGGGTGAAGCAGGCGAAATCGCCGGAGACGTGGAGTTTGATGCCGTAGGACATGAGATAAATGAGGGTTGATTTGATTGCGATTTGCTGTCAGAATGCAGGCATGGCGACATTGACGATACGAAATCTTCCAGAGGAGCTGCATTTGACCCTCAAGCGTCGGGCGAAACGGAACCATCGGAGTGTGAACCAAGAGGTGATCGCTGAGTTGAGCTTGGCGATCACCCATGAAACACCCGAGGAAAGGAGTGCCCGCGTGGAACGTGAGATTTTGGAGATTGATGCGCTCCGTGCACGAGCGAAGGGGTTTCTGACGGCGGAACAAATCGACGAGGCGAAGCTGGAAGGCCGTGCTTGAGGGTGCGAGAGATCCAGAAATGACGGGGTCATAACGGAATAAGGGGAGTTTTTCATATAAAGGCAAGCTAAATAATTATTGATTTTAAAATGTTTCGGAACAAGAATGTCTATCATGTCTGACCGCCCTATCCTGATCGACAACAATGCACTCGTGGATTTCTTCGTCGGTGAAGAGGTCTTGAAGAAGGATGCTGAGAATCTCAGAAGAAAATTTCCGTTCTGGATGACGTCTCCGCTGTGCCGGTACGAATTTGGAAACGTGCTGCGAACCTATATTCGCCGGGGATTGGTGAGTGAAACGGACGGTTTGTTGATGCTGCGGCAGGGTCTCAAGATGGTGAGTTTTTGCAGTGAGTGCGCCGAGGAGGTCATCTTGACCGAGGCGCACGCGAGCAAACTGACTTTCTATGACGCGACCTATGCGGCTTGTGCCAGATGGCTGGGTTACCCGCTCTACACGAGGGATGGAGACATTCTCAAAAATTGTCCTGAAATTGCTCATGCAATATCGGGTGCGTGAGTCGATGGTGCTTTGTCGTCCGTTCCAGGATTCCGACTCCTCTAAACGGGCGCGGATTGAAACATATACAGGCATGCTGACGCTGCTGGATGGCCGGGGAAATTTCCCCCGGCCATTTTCTTGGAATGCAGTCGAGGTCAGGAGAACTTCTTTCACAGGCAGAAGGCGTTGGGATCGCAGGCGGCTCCGGGACGTTTCAGACCAGTGCATGCGTCGTAGTCGTTTTCGGGGTGGGTGAGGATGGCGATGGCCTCGTCAAAGAGGACTGTGAGGCTTGGCTTGAGGGTGAGCCATTCGTGCTCATAGACTTGAACCGTGAATTGCTGGGCGCAGCGGTAGTGGCTGCGGTTTGGCGTACGGCCTTGTTTGGCAAGGCTGCGAAGTTCTTCGCCGAGAGCTTGGCCTTTTTCGCCCCATGGAATGAGGACGGGGTGCGTGGCGGAGTCAATGATGCGGAATTTTTCGGCGGCGGTTTTGAAGGAGTAAGCGAGTGCCCAGTTTTTACTGGTGTCGTTCGGCGAAAAGCAGGGCATCCCGCCGGAGACGATGCCTTGGTCATCCCATTGTTTGGTTATCTCGCCAGCTTGCCAAATAGCGTGCTCGAAGTAGCTGCGGATGGCGGCGAGATCAAGGAGGTCGACTTGGGGGAAATTCGGGAGCACCTGGTTGCGAGTGATGGCAGCCGCAGAGGCGATGTCGCTGAGTCCGGCTGGAATGGGGTGGTCGCTGGGCGCGAACAGATAGACTTTCCCGAGTTCTCCTGCGGCTTCGAGTTCTCCATTGCGATTGCAGCGGCCAGCGGCTTGGGCAAATGAGTCGAGGCCGCACTCGGCGCGATAGACGACGGGGAATGAGATATCGACGCCGGCTTCGATGAGTTGGGTGGAAACAAGGGCGACGGGTAGATTCTGTGCGCGTAGTTGCTTCGCTTTATCGAGCACTTGGATGATGTGAGCTGGGCACATCCGAGCTGAGAGATGGAGGGCTGTGAGGTGTGCTGAGAGTTTCTCGTGGAGAGTTTGAGCGGCTTTGGTGGTGTTGAGGATGATTAGGCAGCCATTGCTGGCATGCTGGCGAATGTGTGAAATGAGCGATTCGTCATCAAGTGAGCCGAGGTTTTTGGGTTCTACGCGTTTCAGAATCCGATAGAGAGCGGCTTCGTCCTGGATGATCGGGGTGATTTCCTGCGGCGGGATCCCGATAGTGAAGCCGTTGCGCTGATCGAGTGCGGGCTGGGTGGCGGTACAGAGGACGGCAGTGCAGCCGAGATCTTTGACGAGGCAAGTGAGGTTGCGGAGGATGGGATGGAGGAGGCGAGACGGGAGCGCCTGCGCTTCATCTAAGATGATGACGGAGCGGGCGATGCGATGGAGCTTGCGGCAGGAGGAGGTGCGGTTGGCAAAAAGAGATTCGAAGAACTGGACATTGGTGGTGACGATGATCGGCGCGTCCCAGTTCTCGCTGGCGAGGCGATGGCGATCTTGCTCGTTGTCTTCGGTGCTGGGCCTCGGCTCATACTTTGAGTGATGCTCGAGGACGATTTCTCGGCCGAGTTCCTTGGATAAAGAAGTGAAGGCTTCGCGGAAAACATCAGCGTTTTGGCGAATGATGGAGGTGAATGGAATGACGTAGATGATGCGGCGATGCCCGTGGAGATGGGCATGACGTAGAGCGAAAAGAAGCGATGACAGGGTTTTCCCTCCGCCTGTGGGAACGGTGAGCGAGAAGAAACCTGAATCGTGCGGGGCGGCAGTGAAACAGGCTTGGCGGACGTTTTCGCGTGCTTGATTGACGGGCGTGTCTTCTGTATTCGCGAACTTGGTAGTGAGATGATTTTCCAGAACCGGCAGCATATTAGAAATGATGCTGTCAGGCCAATCCGCACGGGGCTTCGCTTGGTCCTGATTCATGAATGCTTCGGTCGCGAGGAAGTCGGCATCGACGAGACAAGAGAAAAAGAAGCGAAGCATGGAGGCCATGGCGTCATTGCCGGCATTCGAGCGAGTGAGTGGCGGATTAGGCAGAGCAAGAACGAGAGGTATGCCGCTGACCTGCGCGTTGGTGAGCCAATTTGGAATTCCCTTCTTAGCGCGCTCACCAAAAAAGAGGCTGCAGCCGTCGGCGAGGCCTGCGTGATGCCCAGCGATGAGATACGAAACTAGCGGCCCGAAGGGTTGGCATGCTCCAGCGTGACGGGCACCTGCGGTGGAGTGATCCACAGGAAATGGCACGCCTTTGAGTTTTTCCTGAAACTCTGCTGAGAATTTCCCCAGATCATGCCAGAGTCCGGCGAGGTAACCCCAATCCCAAGCGGATTTGGCTTCTTCCGAGTCCGGTGCGAACATATCCGCAGCGAACTTGGCGGTCCAGAATGCGACTTTATTGAGGTGGCCGTGGGCGGGATCAAGACTGAAGCACTTCCGGCAGGATTCTCGCTGGCACTCGGCAGCAGCATTGCCAAAGGGCGTAAACAGCAACTCCCATTTGGAAGGGTCACCGGGGAAATCTCGATGGGTATGGGCGTAGGCAGGCACGATAGAGAGAGCTGGGCGTTGTGGAGCGGTATCAGTTAGGAATGCTGGGTGGCGGGTGTCAAATTGAAAAATCGATTTTTTGTTGGGGGGCTGATAGGCAAATGATTTGACGGGTTGAGCACATTGGTTATGTGGGCGGGACGCCCACACTCCGTGCGTTGATGAAACCATGAAACCAACCAGTGAAAGTCTGAGTCCGTCAGTGACGTGGAACCGACGGGTAGCCGAGTGCTACTGCGGCGCAGCGATGTGCCGTGGGGAGCTGCACAAGGCGAACGACCAGCCCCAAACACAAGTGAACTCGATACGGCCAGGACATCTGGCGAGCATGCGGAGAGGAGGGATGCGCCCGAGAGGGTGGGTCCCGTGCGAAGCCCGTGGCCACGGCCACGCCACCAGCAGCGACATCGCACGTTATATGCTGACTGGCGGAAATGTCAGGGTGATTGGAGTGAGGATGGTAAGAAGGCTTCACGACCCAAGCCATGCGGCAACGCGAGGCGGAGGAACTACCCATCATCGAGCGCCTGTTGCGCGAAAACCGTTACGAACCGCAGCCGGTACGGCGCGTATGGATTGAGAAACCCGGCAGCCGCGAAAAGCGGCCGTTGGGCATCCCGACCGTGCGTGACCGCATCGTGCAGCAAGCGCTCCGCATCCTCATCGAACCGATCTTCGAGCGAGACTTCAGCGCACAGAGTTACGGCTTCCGGCCCGGGCGCAGTGCCCAGGCAGCCGTGGCACGCGTTGAGGAGCAGCTCGAAGCAGAGAAAACGCGCGTGGTGGATGCCACCGGGAAAGGCGGGTTCGAGTTCCTGGGCTGGCATTTCGAGCGCGGTTACAAATGGCCGCGTGGGAAGAGCGTCCGGAAGCTCAAAGACAATGTGCGGGCAAAGACCAAACGCAACAACGGAAACGACATGCAAACCATCATCAAACGGGTCAACCAGACCCTTTTGGGATGGGGGAAGTACTTCCGGGGAGGCGTGAGGAACGTGCCCGAGAGACTCGACCAATGGACGCGGATGCGTCTGCGCAGCATCCTGCGCAAGCGAGACAAGCGCAAGGGTCGGGGCCGAGGACGGGATCACAACCGGTATCCCAATGCCTGGTTCGCTAAGCGGGGGTTGGTCTTCCTGACCACGATCACTCACGACTTAGCCGCGAGTCCCACGAAGTGAATGGCGCAAGCCCGACATGCGGGAACTCATCGACTGGCGAGCCGGATGCGAGAAATTCGCCCGTCCGGTTCTGAGGGAGG
>CAIQXC010000398.1 GCA_903875675.1 Akkermansiaceae bacterium | reverse complement strand
GGGACGGCAAGACCGTGTGGGAATACACCGAAAAGCGCGAGGGCTATGCACCACACCATGATTGGGTGCGCATCTTCAACAAGGCTCTCAATGCTCCCTGCACACTCTATATTGCGAACAGATCCATCACCAACGACCAGGCGATCGCCGCGGGTGCCGACCCCAAAAAGGGACCCTACCGGGAAGGACAGATGGACGCCATTGTCGAGGTGGACATGCAGGGCAAGGTGGTGTGGGAATGGTGGTTCTTCGATCACGTCGTTCAGGACATCGACCCAGAGAAACCCAACCACGTCGGACCGGGGAAAGCCATCGCGGACCATCCGGGGCGCATCAATCTCAACATGCCTGGCAAACCGTTGAAGCGCGATTGGTTGCACTGCAACTCACTCGATTACAATGCGGAGTCCGGCCATTTGGTCATCAACTCGGTGCAGGGCGAGTTGTATGTGATCGACCATGACGGCACGTTCGTCGCCGGCGACGCGCCGGCCGGCATCGCCAAGGCAGCCAGTCCTGCTGGTGACTTTCTCTATCGTTTCGGTGATCCCGCCCGCTATGGGCAGGGCGATCCGCCGCAGGTGCTGGAGAACTGGGATTCCGCCACTTCCGGGCACAAACAAATGGGAGGTGCCCATGACGCGCACTGGATTCGCCCCGGTCTGCCGGGAGCCGGACACCTCATGGTCTTCAACAACGGCCAGTATCTCTATCAGCGCACGCCACAGTCGGCGATTTTGGAAATCAACCCATTCCTTGACGCCACCGGCCGCGATTCCGGCAAATACGTCAATCCACCGCTCGCAGGCTACCGGCGCGTGACTTACGACCACGACACACACAATGAGCCCCGCCAGATTTCCAACCAAATCGTCTGGAGCTATCGCGCCGTCAACAGCCATAACTTTTTCAGTCACATCGGCTCCAGCGGCCAGCGCTTGCCGAACGGCAACACGTTCATCTGCTCCAATACCGAGGGACATTTCTTCGAAGTCACCAGCGACAACAAATTGGCATGGGAATACATCAATCCAATCACCCGCGATGGGGCGATGAAAGTGTTAGGCGACGCTCTGCCGATGACCAACTCCGCGTTTCGAGCCTTCCGCTATGGCGCAGACCATCCCGCACTTAAAGGCCGTGAACTGCCCCCGCTGGGAACCATCACCGATCGAGCGGCGCAAGGACTCGATGTCCAACCCAAGCGTCGCCCTCCCGGTGACCGCCCACCCGGAGGTGGCGACCGAAAGGGCCGCGGCGGACAAGGCGGCGGACAAGGCGGTGGACAAGGAAATGGCGGACAAGTCGATGCCTGAGAACAAACTGCCCGTTTCTCCGATTCAAGGACAGACAGTCGGCCTCTATCAAAACACGCCGAAGGTCTGTCCAGGTTATACGCTCATGGCCCCGAAACACAACAGGGTTACCTATCTGTTGGATAACAATGGGAAAATCGTTAACACTTGGGAAAGCGAATACGAGCCGGTGCCAACCCGGCCACCACGCCCTCCCCAGGCGGGCAGATGGACGCGATGGTGGAGGCTGACTCCACCGGGACGGTCGTTTGGGAGTGGTGTTTCTTCGACCATCTGGTCCAGGACTCTGAGGCCATCAAGTCCAACTATGTGGGCACCGTGGGCACGGGCACATCCATCGGCACCTGCCCCGGGACGCTTGAACATCAACCTCTCCGGCCCCGGTTTGAAGAGCGACTGGCTGCACTTTAACTCGGTGGACGACAACCCGACCTTGGACCAGGTGATGCTGAGCATCCGCGGCAACAGCGAAGTGTTTGTCCATTGATCTCAGACAACCACCGCACAGGACGCCAGCCATGCGGGCGGACGTTACGCCAAGGGCGACGACATCCTCTACCGCTGGGGAAATCCGCAACAATACAACCGCAGCACCAACGCCAACCAGCAGTTGTTCCAACAACACCACACGCATTGGATTCCGATCGGTTGTTCCGGTGCCGGCAACATCCTCATCTTCAACAACGGCATCGGTCGCGGCTACTCGACCGTCAATCAGATCGTGCCGCCGGTGGATGCTGCGGGCAACTATACCATCGCCTCCGGGGCCGCTTTTGGGCTGACCTCGCCGGTATGGACCTACCAGAGCAGTCCTGCCACGGATTTCTACTCGGCCGCGATCTCTGGATGCCAACGCCTGCCTATTGGAAATACCTCTGCCGCCGCAGCGTGCAACCCGGCAAGTGGGGGAGTAACAAGGTGCTAATGAGCGAATGGGTTGTCGATTTCATAATGATCAACTAACTGAAGTGGTGGAAGACGAAACAGTGTGGTGTTGAATTTCACCTACGACATGCCCTTGCATGTCTCCATTGTCCGCCGTCAGACAGACTTGGATTTGACCTCGTAAGCATGAGCGACGGAGCCTTGTCTGGCATCTGCGGTCTCGTCCTTGGGCAGGAAGGAGCGAACGTATTCAACCTTCACCTGGCGGGGTGCGACGGTCACGCGGAGGTAACCGGAACTAGGGAGTTTCTTGCCGGATACGTAGCGCTCCTCGTTGTAGGCAACGTAGTTATGGTCGGAGGGCATCGGAACTTCCTGATAGATGATGCCATCCTTTTCCTGCTGGCAGTATAGGTGGTCGTGGCCTTGGAAGAAGATGTTCACCTTGTGCTTCACCATGAGTTGGTGGATGGGCAGGTCCCAGCCCGGACGCCTCTGGGCGAAGGCTCCTTCACCATTTTTGCCCTGACCGCCCCATTCGTAAAGATTCGCCTCGTCAACACCGCCGCGGCCGGAACCCAGGACATGGTGGGCAAAGACGAATTTGTATTTTGCCTTGCTGGTTTCGAGGGTCTTCTTGAGCCACTTGTACTGGGCGTCGCCTATGGTGACGTCCCACCAATCGCGGTTTTTCTTGTCTTCGTCACGACCGCCGCCGCCGCCCTTATCGCCCTTGACCTTGGGGCCGAAACCCGTGTCCACGAGAGCTGCGGAGTGCCAATAGTTGTCGAGGATGACAAAAAGCGCGTCGCCCCAGGCCCAGGAGCAATAGTTCTTGAGCAGGCCGATGGCCTTCAACTGTGCAGGATTGCCCGAGTAGAAGGCGTCGGGAGCGGGCGTCGGATAGAGATGATTGCGGGCCAACTGGACGCCCACAGCAACATCGCGGCGCTCGTCAGTTTGGTTGTAATTGAACAGGGATGCCTGCTCATGGTTGCCGTTCATCAGGAAAATCGGGGCGGTCTGGCCGACGAGTCCGAGAAACGGACGCTGCAGCAGGTACGGTTGGGCGAGGGACGTTGGTGTGATCGTGCGGACCCTTGCCACGCTGAAATCATCGCCGATGCAGATATGGAAGTCCGGCCGGTCCATGGCGGCCGTCTGGAGGGTGCGTGCATAGAGATCGGGATGACTGCTCTGCGGACGTTCGGGGTGAGAATCTCCCTGAACGGTGAAGACAAACGTCGAACCCGGCGCGCGTTGGGTGGAGAAACGGTATTCGGTGCGCTGGGTATAGGTGCCAGCACCGGGCTTGCGATAGCTGAGGCGATAGAAGTATTCCGTGTTCGGCTTGAGACCGTCGAAGACCACCTCGGCGGGTTCGCCTGCACGTAAGGCCGTCACTGCGGTCTTACGGTCGTACTTGCTAGGAACCGTGCCGATCTCGAAGAAACCTTCCATCGGCTCGGTGGCCAGGACACTGGCGGTTACGGCTTTGTCGGTCACACGACCGAGCACCACGGAAAGTTTGGAAAATTCGGCCAATGGTCCGGGCAGAACGTAATCCCCCTGGAAGGCGGACCCGCGCGCCTTGGACTTGTCGTCACCCTTGGCACCCTTAGCACCCTTGCCCTTCGCGTCTTGAGCCGAGGCGCAAGGCAGGAACGTCGAGCCGAATGTCGCGGTCATCAGCCCGAGAAACTCCCGGCGCATGAATGCGCTGGCTGCCGGTTGATAGAATGGGTTGGGCTTTTCAGGGACGGGGCAGGAGGAACTCATGGGGGGATGCGGTAAGTATGGAGATAGAACGCCATGACGAGGGGACGGTTGCATCGGAAATGCGACAAGAAAAGTAGCCAGGTGCCCCGGCATCCGTGAATGCTCGCAAGTTGTACTTCCAATTCATCGGGGTGTCATTGGCCCTGCTTGGCTGGCAGGCACTTGTGGCAGACGCACGGTGAAGGTGCTGCCTTTATGGAATTTTTCAGCCAAACAGGTTTGGTTTTCGGCGGTTTCTGACAATACCTTGCAGACCGGCCGTCCACGCAGCCGTCCGGTTCGATTTGATGTCCTTTAAAATTCCCGCATGACACCATGAAATCCCTCATTTCCGCATTTCTTTTGTGCGCCGTTG
>CAIQXC010000397.1 GCA_903875675.1 Akkermansiaceae bacterium | reverse complement strand
ACAAATATCAGAATCGCCAAGAAGAGGAAAACAACTGCCGTGGAAACAGCAATCGCAAGCCACAAATCATGAGAAGTTTCGGCGCACAGAACGCCATGAAAAATGCTTAGCGGCCCAAATATCGGAAGCCACCCAGGAATCGGAAAAAATGCACGTTTTTGAACATTGAATTCCAAAAATGAAAAACCAATAGAAAGAATGACGAACACGGCGAGACTTAGATGGAAAGCTCTCCATCTAGCGGCACAATTGCTCATGGATTTGGATTCTTTGTGCAACATAGCGGATACCGAAATCCTGTTGGAGAACGGTGACGAGCATCAACATGCGAAAATAGGGCTTAGAATTTTGGTGTTCGGCTCGGTTGGAATCAAAGCGGTGTATATTGCGGTCGGTTTCCACCCGGACGCGAGTGGCGAATTCGTCAAGGCGGTCGAGTGCCATGTCTATGTCCAGCTTCTCGGACCCGCGAAGCCCCTCAGTGCAGAGGAGATTCACGAGCGCTATGTCCAGGCCTTCGAGTTGGTGCGGCTTGAGCGCGAGCAAAGCTTGAACCGTCCACTTGTCACCAGCGACGACGCTGCCCCGCTTCGCCGCGTGCTGACGTTCCTCAAAGAGTCGCTGAATCCGCTGACGTTTCTTGCCTGACACCCACCGACATTGAAAGAATCAAACGGCGAATGCGAGCTTTTCCTTTTAGAGCATTTCAGGCGGTTTTGACAAGCCGAGAACAAAAGGCAAAACCAAGAACTGGCACCACCAAACATCACCGAAAGCATAACAGCCATAACTGCTCTGCGGGGAGGAACAAATAGTTCCAGAATGTGGAATATCGTCCATATATTGTGATGTCAAAAGGAAGCCGCTCCAAGGGTTTCCATCGAGGCGATGAAAGAAACGCTATTTCATCAGATCCGCGATCGTAAGCTGGCGTACCACGATCAAAGCTAAGAAAATACAGGGAGAAATATGCAGCAATAAAGATGAACATGATAATCGCGATTCGTCGGATCGATAGCTTTCTCATTTCCAGCTCCAATCTTTCCATCCTGCGTTAAAATGATTGCGCCCGGTCCATCAATTATCTGAAGCGTTTTGATTCCCTTTCCTCCAGCTTCCGCAATCGGATCCCTGTTGATCCACCGCCCGATATCCGGATCGTAGTGAGCCTGGACGGTGTGAGACAGGACGAACAAACCGGCAACGGCAAGGAGGAGTCGTTTGAGAATATTCATGGCATGAGCGTGTTACCGTTTTCAACTGACGCGTTTTAGGCAGCTGTGGCAAGCCCAAATTATTGAAAATATTCCCGTCGAATGGCTGGCTTGGCATTGGGATGCGAGGTTCGGGGTTTGGAACCCCGCCCGGAACCATGCGATTTTGTTGTCGCTGAGCCTGCTGCTGTCGCCAGATGGGCCAGGCCACCTTGGGAGGCAAATCCCAGAGCAAGGGCGAACGCGGATGGGCCGACACCTGGGAGATGCGGTATTCAATACCCTCAACCGCGATGCGCTCACCGAATTGCGGGAGCATGTTAGCCCAAGTTTCTTATTATGAGGCTGCAGCCCTTGATTTTGCAGGGATCCGTATCAAAAGGCACTACAAAGTCGGTGGGGGCTTCAATTTCATTTTCGAATTCATTTCATGGCGAATTTTCTGGCGGGGCAGGCTCGTT
>CAIQXC010000396.1 GCA_903875675.1 Akkermansiaceae bacterium | reverse complement strand
GGGTAGGAGTCCACGGGATGGTGCCGACGGAGACGTAGCTGGCACCGTCATTGACGAAATTGAACGCCGTGCCGATCCGGCCAACCTGGTTGAGGACCACTGCCGTCCCAATGGGCGCGTTGTAATTCCCCGCCGAATCCGCGGCCATCGTTCCTGATGTTTCGTCTAACGCCCAATGCGAAAGCAGTTGGGCAGGCCGGGGCACCGTCGTCACTTGAATTGACATCGACCTGGCAAACGGATCAATCCAAGCCGAGCCCAGGTCTCTGGCAAGAGTGATGTCAGGGTTCCCATTATTGACCGAAAACAAAGAAAGTCCGCCGGCCGGGCCGCCGCTGTCTCCCACTAGTGAAACTACACCGGGGTTACCAACAGTGGTCGTGCCATCGGCCCAGCCGAAGGTGTAGCCCGCGCCAATCTCCGCGCTGCCGCTAACAAGACCGAAATCGAATGTCTGCTCACCGGTTTTGGCATTCTCGCGGGTGGCGCCAATCCCACTGATTGTGTAATGACCATTCGAGGAATCAACCTTCAGAATGAATGGTGTGATGGACGCCCCCCACCCGTGCTATAGAACCCCCAGGTGGCTGCCAATTGCGGTGTTGCCAGACCATCAAATGAGCCTTTCCGAAGCGACCACACATCACCAAAGCTGTTATCGTAAGTGCCCCGGTCGGTCAAACTGAAGCCGACCGTGTCAGCCGCTGCCTGCCTGCCTTGAAACGGTACGGCGGCAGCAACCACCAGTACCGCTCGTGCGCTGGTGGCAAACAGAATCTTCCGCGTCCATTGGATTGTCGTTTGCATGGCGGTCTTGTTTGGATGGGCGTTGTCTATCACTTTTGTGGTTTTCATGTGTTCTCCTTGGTTGTTGGTATCGGTTGTGTTTTCTGTCTGCAATGATCCATCTATTCCGGCAGTGGCTCACCTTGCTTTCACGCGGACGAAGAGCTTGCCGTTTTGTGCCGGGTTCACGACCGTGACGGTGACGGTTTGGACACCTTTGTCATCGGGTGGACCGGGTGACTCGGTCGCAGTGACCGGATTCCAGGAGGACAGATCCGTGCTGTACTCGACGGTGTAGGCGAGACCGGAATTCGCTAGCCGGGTGTAACTGAACTGGCCAGCAGCGCTCAGGGTGGTGGTGAGCGGGCCTAGCGACGAGGCCGTGGCGGGATCCAGGCCGAAGGCGAATTCCTGCTGGTTGGTCATCCCGTCATGGTCCGGATCGCCGGTCGCCGACAAGTCGGCACCCGCAGGAAAGGAAAACCCACTGCCTGTGATCCACGCTGCGAACGGGTCGGCGGCAATGGGGACCTGATAGAACGTGAGCGCCGCGATGCCGTTGGCACCATAGAGCAGATTCCCCTGGACGCCATCCCAAGAACTGCCAACCAGATAGGTGAGCGTCCGGCTCGTCGAAGCAGCGGTCAATTGGAGCTTGATGACATTTCCGGACACACTGCCCGAGGTGACTTTCCCCGCCACGCCATCCAGATAGAAGAGCCCCTTTGAGGCATTGTGCCACGCCATGTTTTGGCCGAATTCCAGCGCGATTTCCGTCCGGGCGGTGCTGGTATAATAGACCCGCTTCACATCCGGGGCAGTGATCACCTGGCCCGGCACCAGCCCATAGTTGTCCTGTTCCACCAAGGGACTCATCAGGGCGGCGAATTGCTGGTAGCCTGCCACATTGTAATGGCACGCCGAACCACCTGGCACGACACCGAGGGAGCTCATGATCCGCATGTTGGAGTAGAGATACGGCAGCGTCCGTTGTACCTCCCGCAGCGGGTCGTCGGCCGGAACTGCGGAACAGGCCGACGGCCAGATCTGGAAGATGTAGTAGTGGCGGAGGTTGGGGAAATCCTGTTTCCAAGCATTGGACATCTCCACAAACAATTGCTGATAGGTTGCCCAGTAGCCGGTGGGCCCATTCATCCATTGGTCGGACTCACCCTGATGCCAGAGCACGGCCCGTATCCCGTGCGTCAACTTGGCCGCCCCCACGCGGGCCAACAGGTTGGCGTATATCGAATAACTGCTGCCAGCACTCCAATGATCCTCTGGATTCGGCTGGTGCTGGTCAATGCGCGTGCCGCCGACGGCCCCGTTGATGATGCAAATGGGCATGCTGTAACGCTCGACCAGGTTACGGGCCAGAGCCATGCCCCAATACCCGATGCGATAGGCGTCGCCGCTGGCGCTTGAAACCACGGCATTGCCCCAAGCGCCGCTGGTGCCGCCCTCGCCGGTGCCATAACTGCGAATCCATGGGCTGGTATAATAGGTGAACGCGGGGTTGCTGGTGTCACCGTTGTAGTTGTTAGCCACGGCATTGGACTGGCCTTCAATGACGTAGGCATCGCCACAGACCAGATTGGTCACCGTGGCGGCGGGGTTCACCGTATCGATTCCGCCGCTGGTTGTACCGAACTCCACCCGATACGTGACCAGGCCGGCGGTGATCGGCGAGGTGAAGGCGTAGCGGCCATTGGAGAGGGTTTGGCGGAGGGTGGAGGCCAGGGTTTCGGTGCCCGTCTCGGGCTTGGCATAGACCTTCAGGAACACCGATTCGGGCGTGCCTGCCAGATTGCCGTTGTAGTGGATCGCGCCAAAGCCGCTGTCGTCGCGGGCTATGAACTGGTTGTTCACTGGTTTCTCGTCCACCGCCGGGGTACGTTGCACCCACGCGTCAAACGAGGGCTCTTGAACGCGAATGGTCGTCGTCTGGGTGACGGGCACACCGCCGTTGTCCAGGGTCAGCGTCACGGCCAGCGGCCCACTGCCCTGGGAGCGCAGCAACGTTAGAGTTGCCGGACCAACCTGCTTGCTCACGGAGAGCTTCGCCACGCTCCACGTGTAATTTAGGTTGGTGGCCCCACTCGCCTGTAACGCGCTCCAGTTCGAGATGTCAGGCGTTACCGTGATCGCTTGGCGCCCATCCCACGTGGCGGGAGCCGTCAGTGTGAACACCGGGTCCTGCCGCGGGAGAAAGACCGTCACGGTGAAGTCCCTGGTGGTACCATCCGAGGCGGTGACAAGATAGTCCACCGGATGGCTGAAGTCCTGGGTGGAACCGGAGGCAGGAACGCACGTGGCCCCGGCTGACAAGGTATAAGCGGGCTTTAGAACTGTTAGATCAGTGCCGTTCGGCGCTTCGATCCGGATCGTCGTGCCAAGTATGGTGGCGGGACCGAGGCCTGGAAAAACAAGACTGGTGATGTTCTTCGGCGGGCCGGCCGCAACCGACCGGACCCCGCCGCCGGTGGCGTTGAGGGTCAGCCCGAAATTCCCGTCGCTCAGGCTGACCACCTGGCCAGCCACACCCGAAAGTGTGCCATCAGCCACCTTCGACCACTTCAGGTCGCCGATGCTTGCACCGCTGCGAGTGCCGTCGAACACGTCGAACAACATCGTGGCATTGGCGGCGTCGTATTGAAGTATGCTGTTAGCACCCAGATTGTAGAGCGCCCTGACCTTTGCGCCGTCGAGGGCACCGTCCCAGCGGGCTAAGTCGTCGATGCTGCCGACAAATTGATAGATTCCCGGAAAAGCGGAGAGGCCGCCGATCCACACGCCGCTGGTGCTGGTCCACGTTCCGCTCGCGTTTCCCGCCCCGTCGGCCGTCCCGTCCACGTAGAGTTGGAGTGCGCCGTTGGTTAGGGTGGCCACCACGTGATGCCAGTGCCCGTTTGCAATGGAGGCGCTGCTGGTGATGTCGGCGTTGAAATTGCCGGCGGCCGCACGGTAATTGAGCCTTCCGTTCGCCATCCGGAATTGGACATATTCATTGCCGCTCCATCCGAGAATGTTGTCCCCGGCACCGTTCGTGTCGGTGCTGTTGACCCAGGCCGAAATCGTCTGGGTGGGAGTCCACGGGATGGTGCCGACGGAGACATAACTGGCGTTGTTATTGACGAAGCCGCAGGCCGTGCCGAGCTGGCCGGTCTGGTTGAGGGTGGCTGCCGAGCCGATGGTGCCTTTGTAACTGCCCGCCGAATCCGCGGCCATCGTTCCTGATGTCTCGTCCAGCGCCCAATGCGAGATCAATGCAGCCGCCGGTGCCTGGCTGCCTTGAAACAGTGCTGCCGCAGCCACCACCCGTCGTACCGCTCGTGCGCTGGTGGCAAACAGAACCTTCCGCGTCCATCGGATTGTCATTTGCGTGGCGGTCTTGAATGCTAGAAAATGGCTTTCCCGGTGAAGGCCGTTGAAAGGGCCAGGGCCGGACCAATGCGCGGGAAAAAAGAGGTTACAGGGGGAAAGGGGGCTGAAACGGTGCAAAAACCGCGGCACCGGAGCCAACCAGGGCGCTGGTACGGCGGGATCATGCGGGGGGATGGTGGATTTCGTCAGAATCATGGGGAAACTTGGTGGATCCGTCATCGGCGGTGATGGTGTGCGTTAATTCCTGATCTCTGATTCCTGATTTCCCCCCTTGCCTCACTCGGCCACCACGTGGCCGGGGCCATCGGCGATGCCCTCGACGACGGGCTGGGGATCGTCCGGCTTCTCCTTGCGATAGGTCAGGTTGCTGCCCCCATCGAGGCGGCCGTGGTGCAAGCTTCCGCCGCGGGTGAGGGTGACGTGGACTTTTGCCCCCTCGTCGAGTCCGGCGGCGAGGTCCACGGATTTGGCGATGATGTGGATGACGGCACCGCCCTGCACTTTGGCCAGCCCCTTGTCATCGGCGTGAAAGATGACACGGCCATTGGGCGCGTTGATGGTCAGGGTGGCACTCCCACAGACCTTGCCGTTGAATTCGACCAGGCCCTCGGGGCTGTTGAGCACCAGTTGCGGATTGCCATTGATTGAATTCAAAAATTCGATATGCGGGGTGACGAGGGCCCCGAGATGGATGATGGCCAGGCCATTGACCTCCTCGATGGCGACGCGGGATGCCTTGCCGATCAGCTTGACCATGGACAGGCCGTCGATGCGGGTGAGGCGAAAGCCGCCTTTGTCGTCGCGCAGCAGGGTGGAGCCTGCACCGGTGACCTCCATGTCAGGCGGTTCCTCGCCACCCGCAAGAGCCGGCGTTTCCGCTGCTGCCGTGGTTGCGGGGACGACTTTCTGGCTTGGCGCTTTATCAGTAGCTTCGCCCTTCGCAGCAATTTTGGGGACGTCTGTAGTGGGCTTTGGCGCTGAGGGTTTCGTCTCGGCGGTTTTCGCTTCGAACAATGGCGTATCTTTGGGTTCAGAGGTTTTGGATTCGCTGACGGGCACGGGCTGAGCGCTCGGTTCCAGAGCGGTGGAAACGGCCACTGTTGCCTTGGGATTCCCATTGTGGGGTGCAAACTGCCAGACCAGTAACAGTGTCACCGCCAGCAATACCGCCACTCCAAGCGACGCGGTCACGAAGATCTGGCGTCCGTGCGAGCCCCCTGGACGTGGGGCGGCATTTGAAGCATCCGGAGCAAGTGGAGCAGGCACCGGAGCGGCCGCTGTTGCGGGCTGTTGTGCCGCTTGCAGTTTTAGAACCGCGTCTCCGCAACCCTCGAACTCGACAATTGACGGGTGTTGTTCCAGAGTGAGCAACAAGCGGCGGACTTGTTCTTGCGGCAGGGTTCCCAAGTTGTTGGTGCGCAGCAACCGAATCGCTTCGGTCATGGTAAGGGGTGAGCTTGCTTGCGGGTTCATGGGTGGGGGGCGAGTTGGAACAAACGAAGGTGTAATTGCAGGGCTCTCCGTAACTTCGTCGCGACGCTGGCAGGTTTTTCAAGGGCTGTCATGTCGTGAAAACTCTCATTTTCGAATCAAATCTTCTTGAACCCGGTTTTAGGTTCCCGACAGCCACTTCAGTCGGCCTGCCCCTGGCCGGAACATGATCCATGCAATTGCGATCCCGGGATGGAAGAACCGTTCCGCAGGATGCGTGTGCCCACCGCTGGAGATTTCCTCGGAGCGGGTCACGGCTTGGGCTTGCTGCCTTTGGGGACGATCTTGTAATAGGCGGCGACGGCTTCGCTGCGGGAGCGGACGTGGAGTTTTCGATAGATGCGCTGAAGGTGGGTGTTGATGGTGCTATAACTGCAACCCATCATGTCGGCGATTTCCTTGTAGGCCAAGCCGCGCGAGAGCTGTTCGAGGACCTCGCGTTCACGCGGGGCCAGGGTGGTGGTTTCCCCGGGTGGCGAGTCGGGTGCGGGACGGTGGAAATAATCGATGAGCTTTCGGGTGATGGCACTGGTCATCGGCGTGCCGCCGCTGCCGGCGCTGCGGACGGCATTTTCCAATTCATCGGGATCGAGCGGTTTGAGCAGGTAGCCATGGGCACCGGCGGCGAGCGCGGCAAAGATGGTTTCGCTGTCCTGATAGACAGTGAGCACCAGGAAGTGGGTTTTTTCCAATTGCGGTGAAAGCAGCCGGATGCAATCGATGCCGCTGATGCCCGGCAGGTTGATATCGACGAGCACCACATCGGGGACCAAGGCGGGCAGTCGTTCGACGGCAGATTCCCCGGTGCGGAAGGCTCCGATAAACTCGCAATCCGGCTCGGAGTCTAACAATTTTGAGACGGTGCGGCGCAACCGGTTGTCGTCCTCGATGACGGCGACGCGGGTCGGGCAGGGGCGGGAGGGGATTGCTTGCGGAGTCATGTGAGGGCAGGGGCGGGGACACTGATATCTAACGGAATGACAAATGTCACGCGGGTTCCATGGCCCGGGCTGGTGTCGAGATCGAAGCGACCGCCGACATGTTGCATGCGGCTGAAGAAATTCTGCAATCCGCCGGGTTCGTCCTCGGGGTGAACGAGTGCCGGTTCAAAGCCGCAGCCATCGTCGGCGATGCCGATGCGCAGGTGCTTGCCATCGATGGCAGCGGATAGATGCACTTGAGAGGCGCGGGCGTGTTTGACGATATTGTTGAGGGCTTCCTGGACGGCCATGTAGATGTGGTGGCGCACTGCGGAGCGCACGGGCAAGGGCGGAATGAAGGCGGGCAATTCAACCCGGCAAGTGAGGTCGGCGGCACGCAGGTAGTGCTGGGCATATTGAACCACATAGTCAACGAGGGCTGTTAGTATATCATTGGCAGGGGTCACTGCCCAGACGATTTCATCCACCGAGCGCACCATTGAACTGGCCTCGGTGAACACCTCGCGCAAGTGACCTGCAAGCACCCCGGGTGGCGCTTGCGTCGCATCCCGTTCCGCGATCCGGGCCACCATGGCAAGGTGGGTGAGTCCCGCGCCGAGGTCGTCGTGAATGTCCCGTGCGATGCGGCTGCGTTCCTGATGGAGCAATTCCTCCTGTTGCCGACGGCGGCGATAGCGGCGGTGCACGAGCCAGCGGGTCAGCGCAAACACCATGAGGGCCACGGCCAGAAAGGACAGCGAGAAAAACCAACGCGTTTGCCAGAACCACGCCTCGACCAACAATGTGGCCGCGGTTTTCTCCTCGATCCATTCCCCGTCCGCATTGCGCATGGCCAATTCTATCCGATGCAAGCCGGGCGGCAGGAAGGGAAGGCTCAAGCTGTGAGAAATTCCGAGGTTGCTCCATGCGTTGTCCAGTCCCCTGATGCGAAACCGGAACTCCTGGAGGTCCGGCGCGCCGGCGTCGACGGCCGTGAAGTCGATGTCGATGGGGTTCACTCCCGGCGGCACATGCACCGGAGTGGTGGCCTGCGCCCCGGGGAAAACCGGGTTGAGGTTGGCGAGCACCACGTTGCGACTGGCGATCGTGTTGATCCGCAGGTCCGGGCGCGGCACGGCAAGCGGCAGAAACGCGGTGCGTGCCTCGATGATGCCGCCGGCGACGGCAAAGCATGCCCCCGGCAAGTGCCAGGGTGCCCCGGCCACCTCATTGAACACCGTGTCGGCCGGCAAACCGTAGCCGTGATTGCGCACCCGCAAGGTCCGGCGGCGGCCTGCCGCGACCGATTCAAGATCATCTAACCGAATACACGACAGTTTGCCGTCGTTCGCCAGCCACAGCCCGCCTTCGCCATCATCGGCCAGGTGACCGGCCTCGCCCGCCGGAAGGTCGTGCTGGCGGGTGAACTCAAACAACGTTTTTCCTCCCTGCCAGCGGATGAGGCTGTTGCCAACACTGATCCAGAGAGTGCCGTCGGCACAGGGCAGCACCGCGTTGACGCGCCCAGCGGGCAGGTCGCCTAACAGATTGATGGGGTTTGCCTGATCCGGTGAGGGATCGAAGTGAACCAAGCCGGATGATTCATAGCCGATCCAGATGCCTGTGCCTGTGGCATCGCGGACGAGGCATTGGACGCGGTCGAGCGGCAGGCCCGGGTGGGCCGGGCGCAAGGTGTCGCGCGAGGTGATGCCCATCAGTCCGTTGACGCTGCCAATGAACGGAGGTTGGTTAGGCCAAGGCAGGATGCTGGTGATGCCGGTGGCCGGCACCGGGCTGGTGGCATCGGTGGTTGTGTGCGTCCACGAGCCATC
>CAIQXC010000395.1 GCA_903875675.1 Akkermansiaceae bacterium | reverse complement strand
TGGACTTGGCGGTAAACCCAAGTCCTTTCCTTGCCGACCATATCGGCAAACTCCGCGAACGAGTAAGACACTCGCTCGCCCGGCTTCTTGATGCGTTTCGTTGCAGGCATGGGGGGCATTATTGGCCCCCTGTTGCGGATTGCACCTATCCGCAGCCGGTTTTTATTTCATTGCGGATTGACCCATCTGACGCGATCATCCAACTCCACGTTGAACTTTTCTCCGATTTTCTTGAATACATTGTCGCGGGTGCGCTCAGAGACGCCAGCGATGACGATTTCGGATCGTTTCGGCCATCGGCGATGCTGGCGGATGAAGGCAGCCACGGCCATAAACACAGCAAATTGTTTTGGGTCACCTCGCACCTTGCCGGTGCTGATCGCTCGGCTGAGCCGTCCCGCTGGATCGGTCCCTCTACGGTCTATACGGTCCAGTTGTTGCTTGAGCCAGTCTGCGGCAAGCGTAGAGTAGTCTGGGTGGTCCGGGTTTTCCGCAATCCATGCGAGTTCCCTTTCCTGCCGGGCATCGTACTGATCGTGGTACGCGCTAAAGGTAGCGCCGATCATTACTTCAATGTCGCAAGCATAGCCAAGCATTGGATCATATCGACCTTTTGCGGTGTCGTCGTTGTTCTTCTCCGGTTTCGCGCTCATGCCGCTACCCTCCCTGCCATGGCTGTGGAATGTTTCTTGCAAAGGTGCCCATAGACCTGGGCGCATAAGACACCGCCGTCCTTGTGGCCCATCCAATCGGCGAGCGTCGGCAGGTCCACGCCGCTTTCAATGCAGCGGGTGGCAAACAGGTGGCGGAGGTCGTGCACCCGCATGTGATCGATGCTCAGGCGCTCGCAGGAATTTTCAAGGGCTATGCGAGGGGACTTTATGAGCAATACCGGATCGTCGGCCCCTATGGGTATCTCAGCGGCTCGCAGGCGGGTGAGCAGTTCGAGCGCGGCCGGGATCAAGGGGACTTGCCGCAAGTCGTCATTCTTGGCGGTTCTCACGACAAGATGGTCGGCCTTGATGTCACGCCACCGGAGGGACTGAGCCTCGGAAATTCGTAGCCCGGTGTATGCGAGCAGTTCCACTGCCATGGCGGTGGCCTTGCTGTGCGATTTCCGTTGGCTGAGGATGTCGGCCACGATCATGGCGAACGATTCCGCCGTCGGGAGGTCGTGCTTCGTTTTTTTGGGCCGGACTCGCTTCAATGCCGACGGCAGGTTGCTGCCGACGTGGCCGGATTCCATGGCGCGGGCGTAGGTGCGTCGTAGGAGAGCAAGGCAGCCGTTGTAGCGGGTGGGGGAAGTGGCGGCGGCGTATTTGTCCATAAGCTCCCGCAACTCCGCCAGCGTCACGCGGGTGATGGACAGGCCCAGCGGATCTACAGGGAGCTTGGCGGCAATCTTAGCGAGCGAAACGGCAATCTGTTGGTAATAATGCTGCGTCGTTTCCTTGATGGCGGGATCTTTCCGCTTTGCTTCGTCGGCAATTGCTTTGCCGAGGGTACCGGCGGCGGATGCGTTGGGCGCTCCCCTGAGTTCGGTTAGCACGGTCGGCAGCCTGAGCTTGGCAACACCGTAGTCGTCGGTGTCGAGACTGCGGCGAATAAGCTTGCCGCCGACCTTGGCGCTAGCGTAGTAATTGCCACCCCGATGCCTGAGAAGACACTGAACCTTAGACTTGCTGAATTGTGCGTTGCGTTGCATGGCGTTGTG
>CAIQXC010000394.1 GCA_903875675.1 Akkermansiaceae bacterium | reverse complement strand
CAGTAGCACTCGGCTACCCGTCGGTTCCACGTCACTGACGGACTCAGACTTTCACTGGTTGGTTTCATGGTTTCATCAACGCACGGAGAGTGGGCATCTTGCCCACAGCCCATGAGATGTGCAAGAAAGAGGCCGCCAGACGACTGTCCTTGCTCCGCGCATGGGCCATGGCGGCGGGACGCCACCTCTCCTCGAGGGCGCACTCGGCACCCCGTGGCGATCACTTGAGACCAAGCGTCTTGGGCGGGCTGGCATTGCCGAAGCGATCCAAGGCACTCACGGCGATCGCCTCGGCACGCGTCAGCGTCAGTCCGTCCGCAGAAGCCGGGACGATTTTCACCGTCCGCCAAGTGGACCCGACACGGGCCTGGACGGCGATTTTGGCGGCCGAGCCATCGGCGATCCAGTGGATGACTGTGTTAGATCCACGCAAGGTGGCGGACACACCGGGGGCGGCGGGGGCCTGCGTGCTGAGCCATGGCATGGCCGGAATGGCGCAAGGCTGGGTATAGGTGCGTGCCAGGAGGGTGGCGATGCCGCCGCGGTTGCGCACCAAGCTCTTGACGCTCCAGTGGAGGTGGCCGTTTGAGTTATTGCCGATTTTCCGGGTGAGTTCGATCTGGCGGATAATCTCCGAAGCTGGGCGGCCCGGGTCTTCGCTGGAACTGATACGCTCGGTGGCAATGCCCGGCCAAACGGGACGAGTCCCCTGCTGCCGCCACCACGTTAGAAGTGCCGGGAAACTTTGTTTTTGCGGCGAGATGCGCCAATAGAGTTGCGGGGCAAGGTAATCAACCCAACCGTTCTTCAACCACTTTCGTGCATCACAGGCAAGCTGCTCGTAGGCATCGAGGCTCGCCTCGGTGCCCGCTGGCACCCCCGGCCGCCAGATGCCAAAGGGACTGATGCCGACGCGGACCCATGGTTTTTGCTGTTTCACTGCCGAGTAGAGGTTGCTGACAAAGCCATCAATGCAGGCACGGCGCTGGGCCGGGCTCTTGCCGTCTGCGAACTCCAAGTGGCCCGTTGGATACGGATAGAAGTAATCGTCCAAATGAACCCCATCGACGTCATAGCGGCGCACCACGTCGAGGATGGCCCGCAGCGCCCGGCCCCGGGTCTCGGCCAAGGCCGGATCGCACCAAGTCACGGTGCCATAGAGCTTCGTGAGCTGGGGCGCAGCGCGGGTAATGTGATCGGCGGAGGCCGTGAGCGTGTTGTTAGGCAAAGCGCGGAACGGATTGAACCAGGCATGAACCTCGATGCCGCGGGCATGCGCCTCGCGAATGCAGAAGGCGAGCGGATCATAGCCGGGCGAGCGCCCCATGATGCCAGTGAGCCACGGGCTCCACGGTTCGAGGGCAGAAGCGTAGAGCGCGTCGCCATGGGGGCGCACCTGGAAGATCAGCGCGTTCATTTTCAGGGCGACGAGTTTGTCCAGAATGGCACGCAGTTCCGTCTGCTGGCTGGCGGCACTCAGGCCCTTGGCGCTCGGCCAATCCAGGTTGTAGATGCAGGCAAGCCAGGCCCCGCGAAACTCACGTGCCAAGGCCGGCGGTTTCTCATTGACCGGAACATACGCTTGGGCGGCGACGTGGCCGACAATGCTCAGCGAGGCCAGGAACGCGAGCAGGCGGACCAACCTCAGGCGGCTGAAGTCTATTGTAGAGGTGCTCTGTGAGCGCCGATGTGAATGAAACCCTTGAAACATAGGATTGTATCCTAAAAAGACGGATGGAAAGGGTTGCAGCGACGTTTGATAACCACACACATCCCTCGACCGAAAAAAATTGCTCACTTCAAACTTACGGAATTTTTGAACACGTCGGGCACCAAGTCGTGCCGCGTGACTGGAACGAAGCAGGACGCCACGCCTATCCGCAAGAACTTCAGCGATAAATCAGACGCATGGCAAGAACAAGCGGACCTTGAAATGGAAATGGCCGGGAAGCCTGAGCCTCGGCGGACCACCTCATTATTCGGATTTCGGCGTATGCGGGCAGAGTGGACCCTTTGGCCCCTAAATAAAAAAAGCCCCATGAGCGGGGCTGATTTCAGCGAATTCCCTTATGGAGCCGCTGGTCGGATTCGAACCGACGACCTGCTCATTACGAATGAGCTGCTCTACCCCTGAGCTACAGCGGCGTAAGTGGTTGGTTTGCAGTGGTTTGGGAAGACGTTGGTGAATTGCCCGGGGCACTGGCTGGCCGCCGGAAAGCCACCGGATTCAACGGTGCGAATTGGGCAACAGGCGGCCAGAGGGAAGCAAGCGGCTGGGGTGCTGTCAAGGAGTATGTCAGACGGAGTGGCGAATTTTTCCAGGTGCTCGGGCACAAAAAAAGCGGGCCGTGTGGCCCGCTTGATTCGGTTGCTGGTATCTTCTGCGGATGATCTGCGTGCTTCACTGGCCAAGACTCCAACAACCGACCACGCAGCGGGGCCGAAACACCGACCACGCAGCGGGGCAATCGAAGGGTCTGCACGCCGCGGGACGCGGCTTCCACGGCCTGCGGCTAGGAAGCCGCAGCCACTTCCCAGATGACCCCTTCGGGGCTATCGGAGCATGGTGCGGGAGCATGGTGCGGAGCATCGGCACGTGGGATGCATAGCACGCTGGGGCTGTGGTCTGGGACGTATTCCGGCACGATGCGTTGCAAGGAGCTCTTGATGCGGCTGACATCATGCGCGTCGGCATCTGCGAGCAGCTGTTGCAAATCGGCCAGGTGCTGGGCGTGCCGGTTGCCACTGGCGGCTCCATTGCGCTGGAGCACCAGGATTTTCTGGTGAGCTGTGGGAACGATGCCTTCGCCGTGAGTGATGAGCTCCTCGAAGAGTTTTTCGCCAGGGCGCAAACCGGTGTACACAATCTCGATATCCCGGCCCGGCTCTTTGCCGGAAAGCCGGATCAGGTCGCGGGCCATGTCGTCGATCCGCACCGGCGTGCCCATCTCCAGGATGAAAATTTCGCCACCACTGCCCAGCACGCCGGTTTGCAGGACGAGCTGGCAGGCTTCCGGGATGGTCATGAAATAGCGGGTCATTTCCGGGTCCGTCACTGTCACCGGGCCTCCGTCCTTGATCTGACGGGTGAACAGCGGGATGACCGAGCCGGAGGAACCCAGCACATTGCCGAAGCGCACCGCCATGAAGCAGGTGCGGCCCGGCGGACGCGATTGCATCAATATCTCGGCGATCCGCTTGGAGGCCCCCATCACATTGGTCGGCCGCACCGCCTTGTCGCTGGAAATCAACACACAGCGATCAACCCCGAATTCCTCGGCGATATCCATGATCACCTGAGTGCCGAGCACGTTGTTAGTGACGGCTTGCCAGGGGTTGAGTTCGATCATCGGCACGTGCTTGTAGGCAGCGGCATGGAAGACGACCTCCGGTCGGTGACGGCTAAAGACGCATTCCATCAACGGGCGATCCTGCACGCGTCCCAACACGGGGAAAAGCTGCGACACCTGTCGAGCGCCGCGCAACTCGATATCTATCTGATAGAGATTGAACTCGGAACCATCAATGAGGATCAGGGCGGCGGGCTTAAAAGGCAGGATTTGCCGACAAATTTCGGAACCAATGGACCCGCCGACACCGGTGATAGCAACCGTTTTCCCAGTGAGATAATGCCCAATGCCCACGAGGTCCAAGCTCACCTGCGGACGGCCGAGCAAATCCTCGAAGCTGACCGGACGCAGGTCATTGATGGTGACTTGTCCATCAATCAAGGAACTCAGCGAAGGCAGCGTCTTGAAGGGCAATCCCGACTTCTCACAGATTGCAATGATGGCCCGCATCCGCTTACCACTCACCGACGGCATCGAGATGACCACCTCGTCCGCCTTCATCTTCACCGCATAATACTCCAAGCGATCCACCGGGCCATACACGGAAATGCCGGCCAGCGAGCGGTGATGCTTGGCCGGGTCATCATCCAAGCAACACGCGATACAGTAGCCCGAGCTTGGGTTCTCCTTGATTTCGCGGATGAGCTTGTCGGTCGAATTGCCGGCCCCGATGATCAGCAACCGGGTGCGGTGAGGGGTCGCCCGGGTCGAAAGTCCCGTCCGCCAGGAAAAATGATGCAGGGCCGAAAACATCGCCCGGATCCCGGCCCGCGCCGCCCCGCAGAAAAACAGCGTAAAAATCGCGTCGGCCACAAACACCGAGCGCGGATACCCTTGCCCGCGATTGAAAAACCCCAACCCACACACCAACACCAAGCTCGCCAGTGTGCCCGCTTTCAGCAAGCACACCCCATCCGCCACACTCGTGTACCGCCACATCCCCCGGTACGCGCCTATCACATAGAACGTCACCAGCTTCACCCCGATGACCCACGGCAGAATCACGAGGATATTATGCACCTCCACGTGAGGAATTGAGCCGAGGTGACGCGTGCTGTAGGCAAGCAGCAACGACACCACAAACAAAATGGCATCGATGCTGACCAATAAGTAAAATTTCGGATTCCTGAATTGATGAATCATGGTGTCACTGAGAAGCTCGTTCTGCCTGACCGGCGTGAATACACGCCAAAAACCAAAAAAGTTCAAGACGAAATTGAAGAAAATTTACTCCCCGAGGATCCGTAAAAACCGAATACTGGCAATAAGTATTTTTATTTACTCGCCCCCATGGGGGACAGTTCATCAATCTCTTATCCGCGCAGGGGCAGGGAGAGGAAGCGGCTGCTGTCCATCGCAGCAGATCCCGAGCTCTTATCCGCGCAGGGGGAGGGAGAGGTGTTTCGGTGTTTCGGTGGGAGAGAAAAAGGAAGAGGAGCCGGTTGTCAGACGCATTGTCGCGGCGCTCTGTGAGCGTCGCTGCGGATGCCCAAACCTGTTCAATTAGCACATGTCATGCGATTGGAGGATCCGGGCGAATGGCCAGCCCTCCTGTGGCGCGCCCATTCTGCCCGCCGCCGTGCGGTGGCGAGTCGCCGCCCTCAAGGAGTGGTGGCTTCCCGCCGCCATGGCCCATGCGCGGAGCAAATCCAGCCGTCTGGCGGCCTTTTCTTGCACATCTCATGGGCAAATGTGGACAAGATGCCCACACTCCTTGAGTGCCCCTCAAGGAGTGGTGGCGTCCCGCCGCCATTCGCCCATGTGCGGAGCAAATCCAGCCGCTTGGCGGCCTTCTTCTTGCACATCACATGGGCAAATGTGCGCAAGATGCCCACTCTCCTT
>CAIQXC010000393.1 GCA_903875675.1 Akkermansiaceae bacterium | reverse complement strand
GGGTGGGTAGTTATAGCTTCAGTCCCATTCTTGATGAAGCCGGCGTGATCGTCGGATCCGTGGTTGTGGGGCGGGACATCACCGAGCGCAAGAGTGCCGAGGCTGAAATTCGCGAGTTGAACCGCACCTTGGAGCAGCGCGTGCAAGAACGAACCGCCGAACTGCGCGCCGCCAATCAAGAGCTGGAAGCCTTTGCCTACGCTGTGTCCCATGATTTACGGGCACCACTGCGTGCTATAAATGGCTTCAGCCGGGCACTCTTGGAGGACCACGGCCCAACCCTGCCGGGCGATGCCTGCTCGCATCTCGACGAAATCATTTTGGCCAGTCGGCGCATGGGCGTGTTGATTGACGGCCTGCTGCGGCTCGCACGCAGCACCCGGGGCGAACTGCACCTCGACGCAGTGAATCTCTCGGCCCTGGCCTCGCGCATCCTAGGCGAACTCGTGGCTGCGGAACCGAATCGCCGCGTGACGTGGACCGTCGAGCCGGGCATGAACGCCCAAGGCGACGAGAGCATGATCGAAGGGGTCCTGGCCAACCTGCTGGACAATGCCTGGAAATACACGGCCAACACGCCGGAGCCGAGGATCGAAGTTGGAGTCATGAGAAAAGCAGAAGACTCCGGCGCAGCGCCATCCCAACATTCCCTTGTTTTCTTCGTTCGCGACAATGGCGCGGGCTTCGACATGAAGCATGCCGCCAGACTCTTCCAACCCTTTCAGCGCTTGCATCGAGAGGATGAGTTCCCCGGCATCGGCATCGGTCTGGCCACGGTGCAGCGCATCGTGCATCGCCATGGCGGCACCATCCGCGCCTCAGCCGCGCCAGGGTTAGGCGCAACATTTGTCTTTTGTCTGCCGCCTTCAGCCGCTAATGACGAGAAAACACCATGAATATTAAATCCATCCTCCTTGTCGAGAACACGCGGCAGGATGAGCTGCTGATCCTCCGCGCTCTGAACAAGATCAACCTGGCCAACGTGCTGGATGTCGTGCGTGACGGTCAGCAAGCCCTCGACTACCTGTTCCGGGAAGGCGAATTCGCCGGACGCTGCGGCCCGGCCTTGCCCACGGTCGTGTTGCTCGACATCAACCTGCCGCGCGTCAGCGGGCTGGAGGTGCTGGAACGCCTGCGTGCCGACCCGCGCACTCACCTGTTGCCCATCGTCATCCTCACTTCTTCCGACGAGGAACGGGATCGCTTGCGCAGCTACGAAACCGGAGCCAATAGCTTTGTGCGCAAGCCGCTGGATTTCGCCGAATTTGCCGTGACAGTGGCGCAATTGGGTGTGTATTGGTTGGCCACCAACGAACCGCCGCAAGGATAACCGCCCATGAGCACCCCACTCAACCTTCTGATCATTGAGGACAATCCGGCCGATTTCCGGCTCATCTTGCGCCATCTGGAGAAGCACGGCCTAGCCGCGCGTTGCCACTCCGTGTCGAATATCAAGGAGCTGGAAACAGCGGTCGCGCAAGGGGGCTGGGACGCCGTGCTATCCGACTACAGCGTGCCAATGCTGGATTTTAAACACACGTTGGGCCTCCTTCAAGCGCAGGAGCCTGACCTGCCGTTGATCCTCGTTTCCGGTAGCATTGGCGAGGAAAAGGCGGTCGAACTGCTCAAGCTGGGGGTCTGGGATTTTGTGTTAAAAGACAGCCTGACCCGCCTGGTGTCCGCGATTGAACGGAGCTTGAGGGATGCGGCCTCTCGGCGTGAGCGGCGTGCAGCCGAAGCGGCGTTGCACGAGAGCGAAGAGCAGTTTCGCGCCATGTTCGAGCTGGCCTCCATCGGGATGGCGCAGGCCGATCCATACACCGGCCATTGGCTGCGCGTGAATCAAAAGGTGTGCGAGATCACCGGCTACTCCGCTGAAGAGTTGCTCCAACTGCGCATTGAGGAAATCACGCACCCCGAGGACCGGCAAAAGGATGCGGAGGCCTTCCAACGGGTCATACGGGACGAGACACCGAATTACCGCATAGAGAAACGCTTTCTGCGCAAGGGCGGTGTGGTGGCTTGGGCCAACGTAAACATGACCGTTATCCGGGATGCGGCGGGCCAGCCAACGCGCACCATGGCCACGATTGAGGATATCACCGACCGCAAGCGCGCCGAGACCTATCGGGAAATGGGCCGGGAAGTCCTGCAGATACTCATCCAGCCGGGAGATTTGAAGGATTCTATCCAGCGGCTGCTCGCCGTATTCATGACCCGCACCGGGTTTGATGCCGTGGGCATTCGTCTGCAAGACGGGGAGGACTTCCCGTATTTTACCCAGGAAGGCTTTCCCGAGGATTTTTTGCAGACGGAAAACACGCTGATGGGACGCGCCGCGGATAGCAACCTACGCCCGGAAATTAACGGCAAAGTCTGCTTGGAATGCAGTTGCGGCCTAGTCATTTCCGACAGGACTGATCCGGCCAATCCGCTTTTCACTCCGGGAGGAAGCTGCTGGACGAACGACACGCGCACGCTTCTGGACATCCCGGCCGACGAGGATCCCCGGCATCATCCGCGCAACCGATGCGTCCACTACGGCTATTCCTCCACGGCCCTGGTGCCGATTCGGACCCGGGATAGTATTGTGGGATTGGTTCAGCTCAACGACAGGCGCAAAGGATGTTTCACCCTCGAAACCATTGAGATCCTCGAAGGGATCGCAGCGCATATCGGAGAGTCGCTGATGCGCAAGAAGGCTGAGATGGAATGCAACGAAGCCCGCCTACACGCCGAGGCTGCCAACCAAGCAAAGAGCGAGTTTCTCGGCATCATGAGCCACGAGCTGCGCACGCCGCTCAACGGGGTGCTTGGTTCCGCCGAACTTCTCACTTACACCTCGCTCGACGAGGAGCAGAATTCCCTTGTGGAGCTAGTCAGGAAATGCGGCGAACACCTCCTGGCGATTGTCAAAGATATCCTCGAT
>CAIQXC010000392.1 GCA_903875675.1 Akkermansiaceae bacterium | reverse complement strand
TTACTCTCCAACTCTATCCGCCCACCCGGCGGTTGCTGCTCGCATGGTAACATTTGTTTGAGGCATGGCACTTCTGCCCACAGCCGACAGTTAAGGAATCCGACTTGCTCGCTCCGTTGTCGAAAGCGAGGTCGAACCCTGAGTTCTGAATTTTGAGCCAGACCAAGGTTTCTCGCAGCTCCTTGAGGGAGATCTTCATCTTGTGGACGAAGTCATTGCGGGATGCGGCGCTTTGTGCATCGGCATCATTCGGCGCCGGTGAGGTTCCAGAGCGGATCAACGGGTTGGCGATGTGATTGCCAGCCTTGGAGCCTGGCAACGCCTCGACCACGCTGACAAGGGTGACCGCGAAATCAATCAATCTTTCTTCGAGTCTTTGAGGTGTCTTGATGTCCCATCAAATATCAAAAATCATCTGGCGCCAGCAATCATCAATCAGAAGGCAATGGAAGATTTTCGCAGTCACCACGTTTACCCATTTCTTCATACGCTGGGCTAAGTTAGCGCTTATGGGGCAACGGCCTGATCTCACCCTGGAAGCGTTCCGCCGCCGGATCGAGGCGGGCCAACCGGTGATCATCAACGGCGACGGCACCCAGCGCCGCGACCTCACCCACGTTGCCGACGTGGCTCGGGCGGTCGGACTGGCGCTGCGGTGGCGGGGCCCCGGCTCGACCGTCCTGAACGTCGGCACCGGCAAAAACCACTCGGTCACGGACATGCTGGCAGCCGCCAGGAAAGCCGCCACGCCACAGGTGGAGCATCAATGTGCCTCACCCGGTGGACGTGCCGGAAACCCTCGCGTCGATCACGGCCGTCGGGGCGCAACTCAGGTGGCAACCCCGGATTCTCTTCCCGGACAAAGCGGAATCGTGACCGTCGTAGCCCACGGATGACCCGCCACAAAAACACCCGTTTTCGCCACTTTTTTGGGGTTTTCTTTACACTGCTTTACACTTGCCGTTAGATCGAAATTGGGCCTGCTTCGGGTGTCTGAAAATCGCACAACAAGTTTATCTGCAACACTTGATAGATATTTCGACCCGCCAAAGCTATCGGAACTTTTCTGTTATTTCATGCAAAAAAAGTGTAAACCGGAAAAAGTATCTATCACATGATTTGGATGGGGGGTGGGGAGACCCGAGGACTTTGTCGCCACGCTTAATAGATTTCCTGTTCATCATCGACGGGTTATGACGCATTCAAACGCTCGTTTTGTCGTAAACCTACCAATTCCTTCTCGTTAGATTGATTCCACTTCAAGCGCGATAGCGCATTTCAAACCGGCTGCGAAACCGATTGCAGAAAAATTCCCATCAATTTTCTTGGCGCAACCGACCGGTTTTTGTATTCCAACTGCGATCGAATTTTTTTCAACCTAACAACATCAGCCATAAAACACCTATCGCTCGCTGTCGCCATTTTGCTGCTGCTGCTGCCCGGGCGCTCTCCGGCGGAAGATCCGCAACCGGATCCGTCCGTGCTCTCCGCGCTATTGGAACAATGCGCCAGCAATGGTGATCCGGAGATAACCCGGGCGACCTTGGTCCGTCTCACCGGCAAACCTAACAATCTCCAGCCGCTGCGGCTCAATCCGCAGCCGGAGTACAGTGGCGCAAATCTCCACAAGATCAAGCAACATCATGCCAACATACTCCGTGCGGCGGGCCTGTTCATCCTCGAACACCCCGCCGCCTTCCCTGCCGGACTGCCGCCGCTGGCAGGGCTTTCGCATCGCGAACGGCTCGGGCCGTTGTTTTCCACCATGGAGCCATTTTTGGGCGACCGCGCCCCACTGAAAGTCACCTTCGGCCCGCTGGACCCGCTCATCACCGCCGACTGGCTGGCAGCCGCGAACTGCTGCGGCGCCATTGATTTCATTCACACCGTCCGTGCCTATCGCGGCCAGCTCGGTGACATGCTCATGGAATACCAGCAGGCTGCCGACGAGACCGGAATGATCCGGCTGGGCGAAATGCTCGGCCTGCACCCGGAGGTGGACGGAGTCGTCCAACCGGAGCGGTTTGAGGCCCGCACCCTGGCCCTGCTGCTGGCCGGTGCGTTGGGGAATGGCCACCGCAATCTGGAACATCTCTATCCGGTACTGGCGATGGCCGCCGTGTGGGAACGCACGCACCCGGGATTGGGCGAGATGCTGGCCAGTTCTCTCTGGAGACCTTGTCTGCTGCCGTGGTGCCGGGCGCTCGCACTATTTCATCAGGGGCAGCGGGTGGACGCCTTGCGGCAGATAGTCACCCTGCCCACGGTCTATCAAGCCGAGCTATCCGACGCCGCCACGCCTGCCAACACGGCACGGATCCTGCGGAGTTATGAACTGCATCTGCGGGTCAACATCATCGGCCCGCTGTTGGCGGACGCGGCCAGCCCGGACGGGGAATTTCCCGAACTCGCCAGCTGCCTGCCCGTCGAGCTGTTGGGCCAGGTCACCGGTTACCTGCTCCTGTCCGCGCCCCCTGACGAGGACAAGCGGTGGCGTGGGGTCTTGCTGCTCCGGGAGTTGCTGGCCCGCGGGAACTTGCCCGGATCGCAATCCGGCGGCTTGCGCTTCAATCAGACCGATGCCCGCAAAATGGCGGACTCCTTTACCCAAGCCGGGCGCATCTGGTTGTTGCAGGAGGTCGCCAAATCCCTCCCGCCCTGACCCCATGCGTGCACACCTTCCCAAACTCCAGCGCCTGCCATCTTGGGTATTGCCCACGCTGGCCGTGCTCTGCGCGGTGCCGGCGCTCATTCCCATCAAACCGGGCATCCGCATTCCCGTGCATTGCGCCAAGGATGTCATGGTTTACATCGACGACACGGGCAAGGTGGCGCTGCCCAGGCGGTGGTATTACGCCGTGCCCTTCGATCCATCCGGCACGGGCCATGTCGCTAACAAAAACCGCGGCTGCTGGAAAATCAGCCGCACCGGCAAGCTCATCCGCTGCCCCGGACACCCCCTGTACAGCCAGCGCGACCCCGCCTCTCTTCCCGTTGGCCCGGACGCCCGCGGCATGATCCTGCTCCGTGATTACGGCAAATTCCGCTGGACGCTGGCGGATGGGCGGCCGGCCTTTGCGGGCGTTTGGGATGCAGCCGCCCCGTTCCATGGCGACAGTCCAGCCGCCGTCTGCAAGGACGGCTATTGGGGCTTCATTGATCGCAGCGGCCGAGAAGTCCTGCCCAGCGAGTGGGACTTGGCATGGAGCTTCGATGAAGAGGGCCTGGCCTGCGTCTGCCGCAACAACCAGTGGGGCGCCATCGATCTAACCGGCAAGCTCGTGATCCCGCTGCATTTCAATTCCATGTCGGGATTCGATGCGGGCGGGCTCTGCGCGGTGGCCATGACAAGCGGGTCCGGTTTCATCAATCGCCAGGGGAAAATCGTCATCCCCTGCCGGTTCACCAAGGTGCATCCATTTGACGCCGGCGGCCTGGCCCGCGCGGTCGCATCCACGGACTGGCACACAGGAGGCATGGGCTGGATTGATCGAAGCGGACGGACGGTGATTCCTTTCGAGTTTGATTATCGCGAGGCGTCAAAGGATCCGGGTTTCAAAGACCACCCCACCCTGCTGCCGGTGCAAGCCGGTCATCGCAGCGGGCTGCTCGACCGCCAGGGGCGCTGGGTGGTGCCGCTGGGCGACGGCACCCTGTGGCTTGCGCGTGATCCCAGCGCACCGGAGCGGGAGTGGTATGTGCGGGTGCCTGATTCGGCGGACAAACCCGGGGCTGCGCCGCCGCCGTTCCAACCCGGATGTTATGACGAGCGCGGCCGTCTGATTTGGTCCGGGACGCGCTTCAACTGGCGCGAACCCTTCCGGGTCGCGGCCATTGTCTTCGGCATCAGTTGGCTCCTTCAACTTGGGTGGCGCTTCATCCGGCGTCGCCAGCTCAGACGCCCGCCGCGCCAGATCTACCCCCCACTTCCCGGCTTCCGGTCTGGCCACCGGGTCGTTCAACAGCCACTCACCCCATCCACATCTCCAAATCCGCCATCGCGGCCCTGACGTTGCCCTTGGACCCCTCCGCGATCTCCCGGATAATCCCAATAGGAGAGCCCCCAGCGCCGGGCGAGGAATGCCGCGTTAGATACCGTCTAATCAGCCTCAAGTTGATCCTCCCGTGAAAGATCAACCCTCAACCCCCACGTCGAAGGATGCCCCCCGGTAGCCGGATGGCAGGTGACCGAGGGTAGTCCATTCGAGGACTGCTATGTCACTATCTACGGTGATGATGGAAAGAGAATAGCCGAGTTCGAGCCAAGCGTCCATGAAGCGTCGCCGTTTCCAAGCCTCTGCGTGCACAGCGCGGCTACGATTTTGGAATCACTGATCGGCAAACCCGCCCCTTGACACCGCAATCTGGATGCGCTAGGGGAGCGGCATGCTTGATGAGACCCAAAAACCCATTCAGCCGAAGATCTGTTCCGACTGCGGGGCACCGATGGAGGCGGGGCTAATGATCGAAACCGTGGGGGGGCCAAAGATTGGTTGGCATCCGCGCCTGCGAGGAACACCCTTCTTCAAGACCCTTTTCGGCCGTTCAACCGGTACGATAGATGTTTGGCACCCTGATAAGTTTCTCGAGATCACCACCTACCGCTGCACCGCCTGCGGCCTGTTGAAGGCGTATGCCAACTAAGTCGGCGAACCCGAGGCCGAGGGACCGTGAGCGGCCCCCGGGGTACATCCCTTGACTGCTATTTTCGGATCGTCAAGGGAGATTGTTGGGGAATGCAGATCCTATCGTATTGAAGATAGCGCTCCACAGGTAGCGGAACTGCCGACTGTTTCAGTTCTGTCCGCATGCCGCTAGCGGCGGCGGCGAGACGCGGCCAGGACCAGACCGAAGGCGATCGCCAGGCTTGTCGAACTCTCAGGCACCACACTGCTGTTCACGGCGAACTGCAGGGGTGTATCGTTCTTGGAGATGATCCAATTGTCGGGCACGCCATTGTTGACCACACGTGAGGCGAAGGTATTGCCGATGCTCCAACCCACATCGCCAGTTTGGTTGAAATCGGCCACTGTATATACCGGAAATCGCTTATCCGGCGCGGTGTGATCCGCCACCAAAACCGCCCAGTAGTCAGTGTTGGCAGCCAGTGTGAAGGAACCTGTCGGCGAGAAGTCGAATAGCCCGCCAGAGTGCGGATCAACTGTGCCGGACAAAGTCAACAATGGACTGCCAGGTGCGTTGCCACCATTATCTTCATACAGATACGCAGTGAAGCCGCTACCGAAACCACCGGCAAACGCCACCGAAATGCTGACCAAGTTGACCGGATCCGCCCCGGTAGTGAACGAATTCGCTAGATCCTGCCCCACCCGGTTCCCCGACACGTTCGACAGGTCACTGGCGAATTCGTAGCCAGGACTGGCGTGCGGACTAGTTAGGTTTGAAACTGAGACGGCAGCTGGCGCAAGCTCGACACCGGTAAAGATGGCGGCTGCCAACAGACTCAGCTTGGCGGTATTGCGCAGCGAACTGTTCGGAACAAATACAGATGGAGTAGTCATAATATTAGTTTTGCTCGATTTGATGTTAAAGAGAAAGCCGAATGCGTCCTATCAACAAGCGCGTTACCGCAGATTTTTTTCACGGTTGCGAGATAAATTAGATAAAAATATCTCATCCACAGGCCTTGCTCCGCATTGATTGCTTTCAAAGACGGTTCACCGCAAGTTAATGCGCATGATGCGCTCTGTTGGGAGATAGGGCTAATGCACGCACCCATGGATTCAACAGTGCCGATATTATAAGCGCCCCCGCATTCAACAGTGCCGATATTATAAGCGCCCCCGCATTCAACAGGCGGGGGCGTATTTAACGGTCGGGATATTTTCCTTGACTATGGTCAAATAGCCTTGGATAAAGCTGGTTGCTCTCGGATGGTTCCTTGTGTTTTTTTTGTGATTATGAAAATTTCCCGAATAAGTCGGTTGTCAGACGCGTTGCGTTCTCTATCGCGGCAGTTGCTATTCGTGCAGGAGGAGGAGCGCCGCAAGATCAGCCGCGAACTGCATGACGTCATCGCCCAAACGCTCACCGGTATCAACGTGCGACTCGCAGGCTTGAAGGCCACATCTAACACAACAAGCACCGAACTGCACAATCAGATCACCAGCACCCAACAGGCTCGGCCTGCTGGGCATGCGGGAACGGGTCGAGATGCTCGGCGGCACCTTTGGCGTGGAGTCAACCCCTGGCCAAACCACCACCGTTCGCGTCGATCTTCCGCTGCCGATGGGTGTCCGCAGAATCAGTCGTTAGATATCTCCGCCACCCCGAACTTGCAATCCTCATGAATCCGATCACCGTTCTGTTAGCCGAAGACCACTTGATTGTCCGCGATGGCCTGCTGGCCTTGCTCAAGCTGGAGGCGGGCATCCGAGTCGTCGGCGAGGCGGAGAACGGCCGGCAGGCGGTGGCTCTGGCCGCATCGCTTTCGCCTGACGTGGTGGTGATGGATATCGCCATGCCGCTGCTCAATGGTTTGGAAGCCACGCGGCAGATTCTTCATGCCTCGCCCAGCACGCGGGTACTCATCCTTTCAGCGCACGGAGA
>CAIQXC010000391.1 GCA_903875675.1 Akkermansiaceae bacterium | reverse complement strand
GGCTAACAAGCAATATGGCAACGAGGATTGCACCAAGACCCGCGACATGTTTGAAGTGCTCGGCCGCAGTGATATCGATGCGGTGCTCATCGCCACCGGCGACCACTGGCACGCCTTGGGCATTATCCTCGCCTCCAAAGCCGGCAAGGACGTCTATTGCGAAAAACCTTGCAGCATGACCATCCGCGAAAGCCAGGAACTCGCCGAGGCCGTCAATCGCTACGGCCGCGTGTTCCAAGCCGGCACCCAGCGCCGCAACGTCGATAACTTCCGCTTCGCCGCAGAATTGGCCCGCAGCGGCAAACTCGGGAAAATCCACACCGTCCACGCCTCAATCCTCCACCTCGAGGAAAGCCACGAGTGGCTGCCTGCAGAAACCGAGCCGGCCATCGAAGTGGTTGACTGGGACCGTTGGTTAGGCCCGGCGCCCTGGCGGCCATACAACAAGGGGTACGTGCAGGGTCGCTGGCGCGGATACTACGATTTTCATGGTGGTGCTGCGTTGCCCGAATGGGGCGCTCACACGGTCGATATCTGCCAGTGGGCAGCCAATGCGGACGACACCACGCCGGTCGAATTTGAAAATGAGGGCGAAACAATCCATGCCCGCTATGCCAACGGCGTGAAGATGGTCATGCGCCTGGCCGGTTTCAATGGTGAAGGCAAATGGGTGGTGCCGGGGACCTGCCCGGTGCGCTTTGAAGGCGATGAGGGCTGGGTGGAAGCGGCCGACTCTGGCAAGCTTGCCGTCTCGTCGCCCACACTCCTTGCTGGCGGCGAACCCGCTCCTATGGCCGGCACCGACCCCACCAAGCATGTCCGCAATTTCCTAGATTGCGTGAAATCGCGTGCCAAACCGGCGGCCAATGCCGACGTGACGCGCCGAGGCCACATCGTCTCCCATGCCGCGTCAATCGGTTGGAGGCTCGGCCGCAAGGTCAACTTTGATCCCGCCACCGAGACGTTCGTCAACGACCCGGAAGCCAACCGCATGTGCAGCCGCGCCCGCCGCGCCCCGTGGCACATCTGAACCCCAGCTTGTTCCTCATTATGACTGCCATTCGTTCCTTCGCCCCCGCCCTCATCGTTCTCGCCATGGCCGGCTCCAGCCTGGCCGCCCAACCCACCGAAGCCGCCGCGCTAGCCGTGCTGGCATCCAACGCCGGAGTCCATGAAAAGGCCCGCGCCTGCCAGCAACTCGCTGTGGTGGCTGGCCCGGCGTCAATCGCCGCCCTAGCCGCGTTGCTGGATAACGAGCCGCTCGCCGATTACGCCCGCAGCGGGTTGGAAAACATCCCGGATCCCGCCGCCGCCGAAGCCCTTCGCAAGGCCCTGCCCAAACTCACCGGCCGCCACCTGGCCGGAGTCGTCAACTCACTGGGCGTGCGCCACGATCTCGCCGCTGTGTCTGATTTGCAAAAACTCGCAGTTGATCCCCAGCGTGGCGTTGCCAGTGAAGCCCTGGCGTCCCTCGGCATGATCGGCACCGCCGAATCTGCTAAAACCCTGCGCGGCGTGCTCACCAGCGGCCCCGCTGAGTTGCGCGTTCCCGCCGCCCATGCCGCGCTCGCCGCCGCCACGGAACTCGCCAAGCACGGCAACCCAGGCACCGCTCGCGAGTTGCTGGACCTAATCGTCCACTCGCTCCCGCCCGGCAATCTTCCCGCCGCCGCCCAGCGTCAGGCCGCCACTCTCGCCGCCACCCCCTCAAAGTGATAGGCGATCCGCGCTGATGGTAGCGAAAACCGCCCCCGACGCGACAGATAGGCCATCCGCAGCATGGTTAGGATTTCTGTACTTTCCTAGCTGCCAGAAAACCCGCTCGGTGAAAGGATTTGGTGGATTCCTCTTCGTGGCGGGTGGGGTGGGACCCATCAATTCCCTTGATGAAATTCAACATCCTTCGTTCTCTTCCACTGGTCGCTGCGCTGGCCACCATCGCCACCCCGGCTTTCGCCGTGGTCAACATGAGCTGGACGACTATAGGCAACGTCGGCAACCAGGCGGACCCAGCGACTGGCGGACGTTACGGTTCAGTCGGCCAAGTCTACGCCATTGGCACCTACGAGGTGACCAACGCTCAATATTGCGAGTTTCTTAATGCCAAGGGCGAGGGCAACATCGCCGGGATTTACAGTGGGTGGATGGGCGGCAACGGCATCACCCAAAGCGGCAGCATCGGCAGCTACACCTACAGCGTGACAAATAGCTACCAAGCGAACATGCCAGTGGTTGGCGTATCGTGGTTTTCTGCGGCACGCTTCTGCAACTGGCTGGTAAACGGTCGAGGTGGCGGCAGCATGGAGAATGGAGCCTACACGCTCTACGGTGCCACCAGCGGTATCGTCACTGTGAACTCCGGTGCCCAAGTTTACATTCCAAATGAGAACGAGTGGTACAAGGCAGCATATTTCAACGGCACCACCGCGACCTACTCGCTCTATCCCAATGGCAAGAACACGATCACTACGGTAGAGGCGAATTACGCAAGCGACAGCCTAGCCGACGTCGGCTATGGAAAGGCGAGTTCGTACGGCACCTTTGGCCAGGGCGGGAATGCCTGGGAATGGACCGATGGCCCCTATGAAGGCAACACTCTAGTGGTGCGTGGGGGCGGATGCTCCACCAACGACAGACTAATCGGCCTCGGCTACGGTACTAGCCTGCAATCATTGAATCAGCTAAATCTCGACCCGTCGAGCACATACTTTAACTCCACCCACAGTCCGATGGGCTTTCGTGTCGCCCGCCTGGTACAAAGCCCATTGGTCACCACAGGTTCCGGGACCACAACTACCACAATTTCAGTAATACTTGAAGGCACGGTGAACCCCAACGGATTCCCGACAACTGCACAGTTTGAATGCGGCCTGACTGCCGATTATGGCAGCGTGGCGGGCGTGACACTTTCCCCCACCAATGGATCGAGCGTGCAGACTGTGAGCGCGAACATCAGCGGATTGCAGCCGGCTAAAACCTATCATTACCGTCTCATAGCCACCAATGCTGGCGGCACGAGCACGGGTGAGGACATGACGTTTTTGACCTGCAACGTCCTTACGATCAGCACGCTTCACGGTACGGTGCCCGGCGCGGGGGGATACGTTCAAAATGGTACGGTCCAACTAACCCCCACCCCTGATCCGGGTTATGTTTTCAGCAAGTGGACGGGCGATGCTACAGGTAAGGACAATCCGCTTTCCCTACTGGTGGATTCCAGCAAGACGATCACCGCCGTCTTCGGACCAGACGGGCGCGACTCCGACGGCGACGGACTCACGAATTATCAGGAAATTGTGGTGTATGGCACCAACCCGAACGTGGCCGACACGGATGGAGACGGCTATCTTGACGGCTACGAAGTGCAGACCGGCCATGCACCGCTCGACCCGCTGGACGCCCCGCCGCTGGTGGCGGAGGCAAGGACGGCCATCGAGTTCACCTTTTCATCCACGATTGGAAAGACTTACCGTATAGAGGATTCGCCGGACATGGCCAACTGGTCGGTTGTGGAAAGCGCCATCACTGGCAATGGCGCGATAATCCAGCGGTTCTACACCACTCGCAACGTGGCTCAGCGATATTTCAGGGTAGCGGTGGAATAGCCATGACTCGACACGCCTGAATTGGGGGAGGTCTGTGGCGTGCTCATCAAGTAGACGCTCCGCTTCCTTGGCCAAACGGTCAAGACCGGTTAGGCTTAGCGGATTGACCCCAGCATTCCTTTCATTGCATCGACATCGGGAGCATAGACGCGTTTGTCGCTTGGGTCCGCCATGTTCAAGTGAGGCATTATTCCCATACAAACGCGGAATCCTGGATGCCGAAATAACCTCACACTTCCTGACCTCGACATTGAAGTGACTGGGAATTGGCGATTGATCCCGGAAAATGACTTGGCATCTTTCCGGGTTTCCGGGATTGGCATCCGGCCGAATCTGTTAGCCCGTGATTCGTCGCCGTTGGGCGCAATGGCGTGACAAGTGCGGCGGC
>CAIQXC010000390.1 GCA_903875675.1 Akkermansiaceae bacterium | reverse complement strand
CCCAGCCGAAAGGCATTGGTGACCCGTCTTCGATCTTGGCGATGATACGCTCGACCATTGCGAGGTCCCAAGTGGACCCCCAGCCGAAAGGCATTGGTGACTTATTCTTGCCGCGACGAATCGCAACTTCAAATGAATTGGGTCCCAAGTGGACCCCCAGCCGAAAGGCATTGGTGACATGTCATGGCCATAATAGCCGAAAGGCCATTGGTGACTTCGCCGGGTTCGGGGGAATGGTCCCATTGCTGGGGTTTCGCCCAACTGCTCGGCCGCAGGAAACTCTTCATCGACACCATCAAGCTCGTCGCTTACCGCGCCGAGACGGCCCTAGTGGAACTTGCCCGGGAAATCATGAAACGTTCGGGCGACACCCGCAGCCTCATCCGAGGCCTCATCCACACCAGCGCCAACCTCCGTCCTGACCCTGCCGCTGGCATCCTCAACGTCGAACTCCATGGCCAAGCCAACTCGGTCAGCGACTCCATCGTCGCCCACATCTGCGAGGAACTCAACACCACCGAAACGACCTACCCCGGCACCAATCTGCGCCTGAAATTTACGCCGATAAGATCATCCTCTTTCCCTGCGGGTCAGGATGTCTGAACCTCAATCGCTGAATGCTCACAAACGAATCACCCTTACAAGCATTCCAGAGGATTGCCTTTTCCTGGTTGATATCCCGCGTAATGTTCTTCAGTAACCCGCAGGGTGTCGCCCAATAACCCGGCGATTTCTGCCAACGCCACCCCTTTCATCGCCAGATGAGTGGCGAACGAGTGTCTGAGCATGTGAGGTGTGAGCTTTCTTACCCCTACTTTCTTTGCGAGCTTGCGCATCACCTTGGACGCATCGTACCGTTTCGAGTTCACCAACTCACCCGGCCACTTTTCATTCTCCGGTGCAAGCAGCCATGGCCAACGCATCCCGTAACCTTTTAGAAATTCCAGCAAACGCGGATGCAGTGGAATAGTGCGACATCGCCGCCCTTTCGGTTGCCACATCCCGGGCTTGCCGTCGCTCATTTTGATTGGCGTGTTTTGCACGGTGATCGTCCCACGGCCACCATCCTCCGCAATCCACAACCAATTCGGGGACATCGCCAGCATTTCTCCGCTTCGCAACCCCGCGAAAAAGCCAAGGTAAAGAATCAGGCTCACCCGATCGCTGCACTCGGCAGCCAGTAATTTTTCACGCTCGTCTTCAGTTAGGAACTCTTGTACCCTCGTCGAATTCACACGAATTGCGATCCTCTGCATCGGATTGCTCGTAAGCATGCCCTTTGCCACTGCCCAATTCAGGAATGCCCGCAGCACGATGCTGTAACTGCTCATTGTCGTGTGGGCAATCGGAACCCCTCTTTGGCCACCTTTTTCAGTCAGGTGTTTCCGCCACGCTTGGATCATCGCAGGAGTGATCTGATCCACCCTTGGATTACCGGCATGGTTCATGAACATTTCCAGCACACATTGGCGGCCCCGACGCGAGTGCTTGGCGTCACCTGCCTTCTCCAAGTGATAGGCTGGAAGCACCTCTTCCAGCGTCCCCGCCTTAACACTGCGAATCACCTCCATATCAAACCGTCGATGTTCCATGAGTTCCAGTGCAACCATCAAAGAACGGGTTTTGAGGGCCACAGCCTTTGGTCTTGGAATTCCAGCACCCTTCGGAGTAGAGGGTTGGTAGTAGAACCACCCCCGCTTTTCATAGAGGCCCTTGACTGACGAGAGCCCTTGCGCATTTACATTGGTCCTTGCCATAAAGGATGGGTAGCAAAAATGGGTAGCAAATCAAGCCAAATTTGCGGAAAAACTTAGGAAAACTCCCTAACGGCCAATCCCGATCGTTGCGATATTCTTTCTCAAAGGGACCCCGGGATTCAGAAGAAATTCCGCTATGAATGCCAGGTATTCAATTTATTTGCAACGACTTACAAACCTCCGCTTGGCCGCCCGAGGAGCCCGGCCTTGACGGCCTCGCGTTTGAGGCGCAGCTCGCGCCATTCGTTGACGAGGCGGCTGGCTTCAATGATGCCGCAACCGGCAGGCAGGAAAAGTTGGTGGTGATCCCACCAGATGCCGCGGATGGCGACGACAGCCTCGAAGCGGCCGCCGTGCCAGACGCCGAAAGGGGCTCCGAATTCGGATGGGCATCCGAGTCGGGTCCGCCACTCTGATAACAGGGCGAGGGTTTCAGCGGTGCGGGGCAGTGGGCCGAGCGCCGGCGTCGGATGGAGGCGTTTGACGAGTGTCTCCGGGCTTTGGGATTGGTGGAGATCGAGGCGCAGCAGGGTCAGGAAATGGACGATGCTGCCGAGGTCGAGGATTTCGCGGGGGCGGCGTTGGAGGCGTCCCCAGTCGGTGAGTTTTGCGACCAGGGATTGGGCGACGTATTCGTGTTCGCGGATTTCCTTCTCGTCCACAGCGAACACATCGCGATCATCGCGGCGGGCGGTGCCTGCCAGAGCCATCGTTTCGAGACACAAGCCATCCAATGAAATAAGCAATTCGGGCGTGGCACCGGCGAATCCGCTTCTGCCTAGTGACCACCCAAACGAGTACAGCGGTGCCGTCTGACGAGCCATGGCAGCGATGATGGCGGCGGCGGGACTTTCACAAATCCCCATTTCCGTGACCACTGGGACGGTTTTTTCAAACAGCCCGCCATGAATCGCCGTCATTACCTCTTGAAACACCGCAGAAAATGGCGCGCCTTCCAGCGATTGCCACTCGCAATGTGGGGGGGGCACCGCGGCATACCGCGCTGCAAACTCGTCGCAGCCAATGACTTCGAGAGCCGCAGGAACCTGCCACGGCCGCGCCTCACCCAAGGCAAATCCTCCGACGTAAAACGCCGTGGCGGCCGCCGGCATCTCCGCCGCCGCCTCAAACGGGCCGTGGCCAATAACGACCGTGCCGTCACGCCGCGCCAGCCATGCCATCGATTCGGATCGGGTCGCCATGTGTGCCTTGCGCCGCAGCATGCCCGTCACCCGGGCCTCCGGCAAGCCGGATTGCAAGGAAGGATGGTGGCGGCAAATTTCCCTGCCCTCTGACATTCGGGAGTCTAACGGCGGCACTTGTCGAGCAGACCGGCAAGAAACCAGGTAATCTGGGTCAGCGCGTCGGAGTGAATCGAGGAATCAAGCGTCTCGAGGTCGCGCCGGCTTTCTTCCAACAAGGCCAGCGCAGTATCCACGGCGCTTTCGATGGAGCCCTCGTATTCGGCGATGCCGACGAGCACTGGCAGGTCGAGCGGCTGCTGCTCGAGGATGCGTTTGTTGAGTTTCGTGCGTTGGGCTTCGGAAGCCGTTTCGAGCAAATTGAGGATGGGCAGGGTGAGTTTGCCCTTGGCCAGATCCGTGCGCAGCGTCTTGCCTACCACCTCCTCGGCACCCACCAGATCCAGACAGTCGTCGTAAATTTGATAGGCTGTGCCGAGCTTCATGCCGTAGTTATAGAGCTTGGCTTCAGTGGCGGCATCGACGCCGGAAAGGTTGGCTGCCAGGCCGGTGGCGGCGGCGAAGAGGACGCCGGTTTTCATTTCGATGATGCGGAAATAATCCTCCTTGGACAGCGACAGATCGAAGCGGCGCTGGGTCTGGATAATTTCTCCTTGGCAGACTTCGCGGGCGGAATTGCCGACCTTGCGGCAAATATCAATGCTGTTGAAATCCGTCGCCAGCGTCAGCGCATGCGAAAATAACGCGTCCCCTAGCAAAACTGAGAGCGCATTGCCCCATTTGGCATTGGCTGTTGGCACCATCCGGCGAGTGGTCGCCCCATCCATGATGTCGTCATGCACGAGGGTTGCCATGTGGATGAGCTCAAGGATGACGCCAATCTTCAGGTGCTGGTCAGTGACGCCGCCAGTGGCCCCGCCGACGAGGATGGCCAAGGCGGGGCGGATGCGCTTGCCTGAGGTGTTGCAGACGTAATCGACGTAAGGCTCTACAGCGGGATCAAAGGCGAGGATCTGTTCGCGAATGGCCACTTCGACGCGCTCGAGTTGCGGGCGGACGAGGTCGAACGGGAATAAATCGCTGCGAGCGGGCGTGGGGGGTCTGGCGGCCATGAGGTTGCGTCGAAGCCTCAGCATGCCCCGAAGCAACCCGATGCGCAACCCCGGAAATTCAAACCCTGTTAAGAAATTCCGTCGGCCGCCATCTGTGTGAAGTTGCCAATGTGATTGTGCTTGCTTGCGGGTAGGGTCGTGGCTAGTTTTCAAGCCTCTATGAAAACGCGATTGTTTTGGGTGTTCATTCCGGCGGTGATATTCACGTTCGGAGCCTGTAAGAAAAACGAGGAATCGACCAAGGCGGGGGCTGCTACCGCGCCAACTGGGGCGAACTCAACGGAAACCACACCGGCGGCTCCGGCCAGCCCGGCAACTCCGGCCGATCCGGCGACACCGGCCGATCCGGCCAAACCGGCGGTTCCAGCCACACCGGTGGCTGTGGAAGGCAAAGCGCTGAGTGCCGAGGAGCGAGCGGTGAAGCTTGGTTTCGTGCGATATTTGCCACAGGACACCGAATCGGTGATTTCGATCTACAACGGCAGCAAAATCGGTGAGCGGGCCAAAAACATGAAGCTTTGGAAGATCGTCGAGCAGGGAGTTGGAGGATTGATGGGCAGGGGCATGCAACCGCAGATGATGCCTGGAGAGGGGATGGATAACGCCAAGCCCATGGATGAGGATTTCGCAATCCCGGAAGGTGAACAGGAAAAGGCCAAGCCCGCCACCGGCACCGGAGCGCTGCTCGGTGCCGCCGCCGGTGCTGCAGCCACAGATGCCGCCGGAGATGCCGCCGGAGATGCCGCCGCTGAACCACCGATGAATCTTGTCCCGCCTGGAGCGGCTGGAGAGGATGGGGAAGCCCCCAGTACCATCACACCGGGCGATATGCTCGGCCTCGAGGTGACGTTCGCCGTTGGTAAATCAGCCGGCGAGCAACTCGGCAATCTGGTCACTCTCGGCAACCGCCTGAACTATTTTCAAATGCGCACGCTGGCCAAGGCGTATGTGGCAGCCGTCAAGGCCGGCGATCTCTCAGGCATGTCCAGCGCCATGGGCAACCGCTTCGGTGAGGAACTCGCAAAAGACATGATCCACGATACCGAGGGCGGCTTGGGTTGGTTGGAGCGCTCTAACATGCCTCCCATTTATGTGGCGTTCCGCACCACCAAGGACAGGCAAGCGGCTGTTGCGGCCTCAGTCACCGAGACCTTGGGCAACATGGGCCAGGCAGGCGAAATGGTGGAAACCGTGGACTTTGAAAAAGCCGGTGCCAAATTCAGCGGCTTCAAACTTCTGGGTACCAAGCTATCCGAGCAAATGGCCAAGGACCGTGATTCCATGGACGAAGCCATTGGTGCCGAAACCGGCGACAAGCTCATTGCCGTGATCGCCAAGAAAAACCTCGTGCTCGCCTCTGCGACCCTCGGCGAATACGTTGTCATTTTCATCGGCTCCGCCGAAACCGATTGCAACCTCGTCGCCGAACCCGCCAAGTCCCTCACCAGCGGCAGCGCCCTGGCATTCTCCGATGCCTACGCATCCAAAGAACTCGCCGCACTTATCGTCGGCAACGATAGCATCGCCAAAGCCATCACTCAGATGCAAAGCGGGCTGTCCACCTACACCAACGGCCTGCGTGACGGCCTTGCCGGTGAAGACGGCGCGGGCGACACTCGCGATTTACAGGCCTTGCTGCAAGTGGTGGCTGAGCGCGAAACCGCGTTGCGCAAACTCGCCGGCATGGAAGCGCTGGGCATGGTGGCATTTTTCGATCAAGGGCTCAAAGTGGAATCCTTCGGTGGCCCTGATACCGGTGCCGTCAACTGGAAAACCCCGGCCAAACTGAGCCATCTGGGCGATGCCGCCGATGTGGCAATGTTTGTCAACTGGACGGCCGATGCCGCTTATGACGTGAAAGCCCGCGCTTATGGTGAGGCGTTGGTGGAGACCGCCTATGCGATGGCAATGAAAGTCTCGGAAATGCCGGTCGAAGAGGGGCCGATGAAGCAATTCAAGGAAGGGGCCACCCTGTTCAACGAAAAATTCCGTGGTGATGCCGTTGCCCTCTGGGATGCCATCAAAGGCGATATGTCCGATGGCCTCGGTCAGGAACACGCTCTCATTGTTGACCTCAAAGGCACCGTGCCGGCCATCCCGGGTGTGCCAAAATTGCTGGTCGATAAAGGCCGCTTCCCACGTGCCACGATCATTACGCCAGTGACCGACCGCGCCAAGCTGGCCTCCTCATGGACGAAGATGAACGAGGCCTGCACCAAGTTGCTGACCAAGATCAGCGAAGTTGCTGGCCAGGAAATCCCGATGCAAAAGCCGATGAGTTCGGAAAAGGCCGGCTACACGACTTGGTTCATGTCGCTGCCCTTCCTCAGTGATGATTTTGTTCCGTCGGTGACGGTTGGCGACAAGTGGTTTGCCGCCTCCACCTCCAAAAACCGGGCGCTCGAACTCCTCGCCGAGGCCGATAAGGGCGGTGCCGGGCGCAATGGCATGTACCTCAAAATGAATTTTAAAGCCATGCAGGAGTGCGTGGCCGAAACCATGAAACTGGCGGATGAAAATGCCCCGGCCATGTTTGGCGAGGATACCCCGCAACTCGCACAATTCACGGCCAGCAAGGAAATGCGCACTAAACTGCTCGACGCCATGGCCGAATTGGATTCTCTAACCATCCATAGTCGGCGCGAGGGTG
>CAIQXC010000389.1 GCA_903875675.1 Akkermansiaceae bacterium | reverse complement strand
TGCTCACCCTCAACGCCGCCAATACTTACACCGGCACGACCACCGTCACTGGTGGCACGCTGGCCATCGGCGCGGCCGGCAGTCTTGCCAGCGGCAACCTCACCGTTCAGGCCGGGGCCACCTTGTCGGGCGGCGGCAGCATTGGTGGCTCTACCACCCTTCAAGGCATCGAGGCCCCCGGTGGCAGCAGCATCGGCATTCAGACGTTTTCCAACAGCCTGGCACTGGCCGCTACTTCTCATCTCCAGTGGCAGCTCGCTGATAACCTAGCGACCGGGCGCGGCACCACCTTCGACGCCCTCAATGTTTCCGGCGGCACGTTTGCCATCACTTCGGGTGCTACCATCGATCTGAGTTTCATCGGGGCGGTTAATTTCACCAATACGTTCTGGAAATCCAACCAATCCTGGACGCTCGTCGATTTGCTTAGCGGGCTCAGCGGCACAGGCGGCACCAATCTGCCCACCCTCGGCACCATCGCTGGCGGCAGCTACACCAGCACGGCCGGCACCTTCAGCGTGGTCCGCGTCGCCGATGCCAGCAACAAGGAGGATGTGGTGCTCAATTGGACAGCGGCGACAAGCACGGTCTCGCCCTTTCAGACTTGGATTGACAGTTTCTCCGCCACCATTCCCAACGCCAGTGATCGTCTGCCGGAGGCGGATCCGGACCACGACGGGGTCACCAACCTTGCCGAATTTGCCTTTGACGGTCTGCCGAATGCGGCGTCCAGCAAGGGATGGTTCTTCACGACCACCAAGGACAACAACAGTGACGGCCTCAAGGAACTCACCTTCACCTGCGCCGTGCGCCGCTCGGCTCTGGCCTTCAGCGCCAACACCAATGGTGCCCAGACCGCGACCATCGACGGGGTGACCTACACCATCGAAGGCAGCGCCACGCTCACCGGCACTTGGAATGCCCCGGTCACCTACATCAGCAAGTCCGACACCGCCCCGGCCGGCAGCAGCCTGCCGAGTTTGGCCTCAACCAATTGGGAATACCGCACGTTCTCCGCCTTCAACGGCCTCCCCGGCAAGGGGTTCCTGCGGGCCAGAGTCTCGATCGACTCCTCAACCACAGCCACCCCGTTCCAATCTTGGATCGATAGCTTCTCCAGCTCCATCCCCAATCCCAACGACCGCCTGCCAACTGCCGATCCCGACCACGACGGCACCACCAACCTAGCCGAATTCGCCTTTGACGGTCTGCCCAATGTCGCGTCGAGCAAGGGATTGTTCTTCACCACCCTTAAGGACAATAACAGCGACGGCCTCAAGGAACTCACCTTCACTTGCGCCGTGCGCCGCTCGGCTCTCGCCTTCAGCGCCGGTGCCAATGGTGCCCAGACCGCGACCATCGACGGGGTGACCTACACCATCGAAGGCAGCGCCACGCTCACCGGCACTTGGAATGCCCCGGTCACCTACCTCAGTAAGTCCGACACCGCGCCGGCTGGCAGCAGCCTGCCCAGTCTGGCTGGCACCAATTGGGAATACCGCACCTTCTCCGCCTTCAATGGCTTGGCTGGCAAGGGATTCTTGCGAGCCAAAGTGAGCCAGCCCTAGCCGTGGGGCTCAGGCTGGGTGATTTTCTGGAGACCTGCATTTTTCCACAACGCAGGCTTGCCGGGTCCGGTTCGGAGAGACATATTCGGCCCCGACTAGCCCCGGGCGTCTAACGCGCACCACGTCCGGCCCGCTGCACGACCCCATGAGCGACACTCCTTCGGCAACCTTAGAAAACAAGCAGCCCAAAGACCTGGCTGCCGCCCTCGGCATGGTCAATGTGCAGATCAACGGTGTTTGGCATCAATTTCGCAAAGGCACGCGGATGATCGAGGCCTGCCGCCAGGTAGGGGTGGCGGTTCCCCACTATTGTTACCATCCGAAACTGACCCCCTCGGGCAATTGTCGCATGTGTTTGGTGCAAATCGGCACGCCCCCCCGACCCGCTCCCGGCCAAGAGCCGCAGCGTGATGGTTTAGGCTACGAACCGATCATCTGGAGTCCCCGAGCGGTGATTGCCTGCGCCAATACGGTGAGCGAAAACATGGGCATTTGCACCACGAGCGAGCTGGTGGAATCCTGCCAGGCTGGGGTGATGGAGTTTTTGCTGATCAATCATCCGCTGGATTGCCCGATTTGCGATCAGGCCGGCGAATGCCGATTGCAGGAAAATTCCATGGGCCACGGCCGAGGCGTCTCGCGCTTCGCCGATATGAAGGTCAAAAAGCCCAAGAACGTGGCTATCGGCCCGCGCATCCGCCTTGATGACGAGCGTTGCATCATGTGCAGCCGCTGCATCCGCTTCATGGACGAGGTGGCAGGGGATCCCGTGCTCGGCTTCACCCAGCGTGGTACGCACACCACCCTGACGGTTTATCCGGGGCGGTTGCTAGATTCCAACTACTCGCTCAACACCGTGGACCTTTGCCCCGTTGGCGCGCTCACCGCCAGTGATTTCCGTTTTCAAATGCGCGTGTGGTTCCTCAAGGAAACCCCAAGCATCGACGTCAATTGTGGCACCGGCTCCAACATCACCCTCTGGACCCGGGAAAATACCATCCACCGCATCACCCCACGCCGCAATAACGACGTGAACTCCGACTGGATGCCCGACTCCCACCGCCTCAATTTCCACCACATCGATAGCGCCGCTCGCCTCACCGAACCGCTCGCCAAGGCCGGTACCCAGCACCGTCCGGCCACTTGGGCGGAGGCCCTGCAGATCATAGCTCCCCAACTCAAGGCCGTCGCCCCGGAACAAATTGCCATCATTGGCTCCGGCCGCATGACCAACGAGGAACTCCTCCTCACCCGCCTCCTCGCCACCAAACTCGGCACCCCTCACCTCGCACTCGTCCCTCGATTCGCCGAACCCGACGGCTTGCTCATCGCCGCCGACCGCAACCCGAACACCACTGGTGCCAAACTCATCCTCGCCACCGAGGACCCCTATGCCAGCCTGGATGCCATCCGCAGCGCCGTGCGCTCCGGCGAAATCTCCGCCCTCATCGTCTTGGGCGAGGACCTCATCAGCGACGCCGGCTTCACCGCCGCTGACCTCGCCAAACCCACCTACCTGCTCCACACCCACCTGCTGGCCAACCCCACAGCCACTGCCGCACATCTGGTGCTGCCCGCCGCCGCCTTCAGCGAAAAACGTGGCTCGATGGTCAATCTGTCCGGCCGCCTGCAGCGCCTCAACCCCGCCACCGCCCGGCCAGGCCAAGCTCGTGACGATTGGCAAATTCTCGCCGACCTCATCCTCGCCATCACCGGTGAACCTAGCGGATTTTCCCAAATCGAAGACATTTTCACCCAACTCGCCGCCACCCTACCCGCCTTCAGCGGTCTGAGCTTGGAAAAAATCACCCCCGTCGGCATCCCCGTCATCGATACCGGTTATCAAATCCCACTGCTCGTAACCGAACGTGCCCGAATCGCCGCCGGGATGGTTAATGGTTAGATATTCGATGTTATTGGTCATAGGTTCATAGTTATGTTAGATATCCTCATCATTCTCATCAAGATCATCGCGCTGACGTTTTGCGTGGTGTTGCCGTTGGTGCCAGTCTCGGTATTTTTTGAGCGGCGCTTTTGCGCCATCATTCAGGACCGCGTGGGTCCTAACCGAGTGGGCATTCCCCTTACCCTGTTTGGTTTCAAAAAGGATTGCAGCATCTTGGGCATTGGCGGGCTGGTTCAACCGGTGGCCGACGGCATCAAACTTTTTTTAAAGGAGGATTTCACGCCGAAGTATGTGCGCAAGGCGTTCTACTGGCTGGCCCCTGCGCTCACGCTGGCTCCTGCGCTCATCACCGCCTGCGTGATTCCCTTTGGCTCAGACATTTCCCTGTTTGGGTACACCGAAAAACTTGTCATTGCTAATATCGACATCGGCCCCTTGTTCATCTTCTCGGTCGCCTCCCTAACCGTCTATGGCATCGCCATCGCCGGCTGGGCGTCCAACTCGAAATTTCCATTTCTGGGCGGGATTCGTTCCACGGCTCAGATGATTTCCTATGAGATTGCGCTTGGTCTTTCGATCATTCCGGTGCTCCTCTACTTCGGCGAACTCAACCTCAGCACCATCGTCCAACAACAGGCCGAACACGGCTGGTTGTTGTTGCCACTCTGGGGCCACGATGCCTCACACACCTTGGCGTCAAAGTTGTTATTTTGGTTTCCGGCAGTTATCTCGTTCCTGATTTTCACGATTTCCATATTTGCGGAAACCAACCGCATGCCCTTCGACTTGCCGGAGTGCGAAACAGAACTCGTCGGCGGCTATCACACGGAATACTCGTCGATGAAATTCGCCATGTTCTTCATGGGCGAGTACGCCGCGATGGTTATCGGTTCCGCGCTCATCGTTACCATCTTCCTCGGCGGTTGGTCGCTGGGCTTCGGCACCGATGTCTGGATATCCCAGTTGAGCATCGGCGATTTTGGTTACGGTGGCTTCATTCATCTCGCGAATTTCGAAACAAGATAAGGCCAGTCCTTTTCGGGGCAGGCTCCTTCCTTATTCACCGTCTTCATTCCGTCGCGTATCATGGCCCCGCTATCGTTGCTGACTGAATGCTCAATCACCCTTTCGTTGTAATAAATAAACAAACGGGAAGGCGTGAAAGCTGCAGCTTTTTGTTTGATCAGCCCATATTCGAATGCCGCACCTATTGCGTTGGCCGTGCAGCTTCCAAGTTCACCCTGGTCGTACACTGTCGGGCAGCCGGGCCTGAGGTCGGTCTTTTCAGGTATTCTGGTTAATACTG
>CAIQXC010000388.1 GCA_903875675.1 Akkermansiaceae bacterium | reverse complement strand
GACGGGGACGGAAGAGGATTCCGGCGAGACGGGGACCGAAGAGGATTCCGGCGAGACGCCGGAATCAGCCGGCAAGATGCCGGCGCTCCCCGAATTGCCGGAGCTCCCTCCGAACAGGCGTCTGGAGAGGCTGCGGAATTCGAACTCATTGAAGAGGGTTTTGAGAGCCTCGTCGTCGCGCGGCGAAAGAACCAGATCCTCCCACGTCACTGCCAGCGGCACATCGGTGATGATGGTGGCTAGATCCTTTGAGAGCAGCGCCTGATCGGCGTACGCTTCGACGTTCTCGCGCTGTTTGCCTTTGAGCTTGGCGGCGTTGGCTAGCAGGTTTTCCATCGAGCCAAATTCGGCGACGAGTTTCTTGGCGGTTTTTTCGCCGATGCCGGGGATGCCGGGGATGTTGTCGGCGACGTCGCCCCACAGACCGAGAATGTCGATGACTTGTTCGGGACGCTGGATTTCCCAGTTTTTGAGCATGGTGGGGAGGTCGATGACTTCGTGATCGGCCCCCTTTCGGCCCGGTTTCCACATGAGCGACCTTGCGGAGATGAGTTGCGCAAAGTCCTTGTCAGGAGTCACCATGAACGACTCAAACCCCGCCGCCTCAGCCCGTTTTACCAAGGTGCCGATCACGTCATCGGCTTCGAAGCCATCGACCTCGAGCACCGGGATGTGAAACGCGCGGCAGAGCGCCTTGACGTGCGGGATGGCTGCGGCGAGTTCCTCGGGCATTTCGTCGCGGTGCGCCTTGTACGCTGGAAACTTGATATGCCGCGGGGTGGGAGCCGGGGTGTCAAACGCAACCCCGATGTGGCTCGGCTTTTCATTTTCCAAAATGGCCAGCAGCGTGGTGATGAAGCCATACAGAGCGGAGGTATTGACGCCCTTGGAATTGCGGATCGGGGCTTGGATGAAGCCAAAGTAGGCCCGATAGATCAGGGCCATGCCATCAAGGAGAAACAAGCGCATTGGGATGGTTGGAATGAGGGGATGACGGCCGCACGCTGGCAAGGAGTAGCCGCTCTGGTGCGTCACCCATACCCATCAAGCGCCATGCGTGACCGAACGCCACGATGGTACACCCACCCCGGCCCCGATCAACCTCCATCTCAGGGGCTGCCACGGCAGGCCCGGCAGATCAGGGCTTGAATGTCGCCCGGCACTCGCTCATCTTCTCGGCATGACCATTTTGCTCGGCATCACCGGATCGATCGCAGCCTACAAGGCGGCGGACTTGGCCTCACAACTCGTCAAGCAGGGGCATGAGGTGCACGCCGTGCTGACCCGAGCCGGGGCCGAGTTTATCACGCCACTGACCTTGCAGACGCTCACCCGCCAGGCTGTGCTGGTTTCGCCCGGTGATGAAAAGCTATCTTGGAAACCCGGCCATATCGACTTGGCAGACCGCGCGGATTTGTTGGTGGTGGCCCCGGCAACCGCGAATGTGCTCGGAAATTTCGCCAACGGCCTCGCTCCAGATCCGCTGGCGTCCATCTATCTCGCCTTGCCGCGAAGCACCCCGGTCCTGCTGGCCCCGGCGATGAATGGCAAAATGTGGCTGCATCCGGCGACCCAGCGCAATGTTGCCCGCTTGGCGGCGGACGGCTGCACGTTTGTCGGGCCGGCCGAGGGGGATTTGGCGTGCGGATATGAGGGGCTCGGCCGGTTGGCTCCGGTTGACGAGATTTTGGCTCGCATCTCTCAGTTGCTGGCCAACGCCTGATGCCCGAAAATCCTACCCTCCCACGGGAAATTTTGGAAAATCGACCGCTTTCATGGAAAATTTGAGAAAATCACCACTTTGGGCTTGCATCGTCGTGGCCATCCGTTATCTACCGCTTCCCGAATTATGGCAAAGAAAAGTTGGATCGCACGCAATGAGCGCAAAAAGAGAACCGTCGAGAAATTCACTGAGCTTCGCATGAAGCTCAAGAAGGAGAAGGACTATATCGGTCTTTCCCAGTTGCCTCGTGACGCGAGCCCGACCCGCTTGGTGAACCGTTGCGCCATCACCGGCCGTCGTCGCGCTTTCCTGCGCCGCTTCCGTCTCTCCCGTATCAGTTTCCGTGAACTGGCGTCCGCCGGCATGATCCCCGGCGTGACCAAGTCCAGCTGGTAAGCTGTCCGGCCTTTGTTTTTTGACGCGGATTGGCATCCTCCCGTTTCCGCGTCCTCGCAATGCCTATTTACGAATACGTCGCCGAAACCCCGGATGATCCTGAGCATTCGTGTCGCATTTGTGCACGCGGATTTGAGCTCAGGCGGCCCGTGGACCGGGCACCCTTGTTGGTTTGCCCGATGTGCAAGCACCCGGTGAAAAAGCTTATTTCCCGGATCAACACCCCCACCGTGACCAAGCCGCTGTCGGTGAGCGACGCGAAGAAGGCCGGATTCACCGTGCTGGAGAAGCGCGATCAGGGAGTGTACGAAAAACTCTGAAGCCATGAACAGCCTTGGCCTCATGTGTCTGGCAAATACCGACGGTGCCCCCTATCAATGGCCATCGTCCGGCGAGTGGCTGCTGTATGTGGGCGGCATCGCCTTGTTCCTGATTCTTAATGCGTTGTTTGTGGCTGCGGAGTTTGCCTTCGTGAAAGTGCGCCCCAGCCAGCTCGAGGCCGAGGTCAAGGACAAATCCAACGGAGCTCGCGCCGCACGTAAAATCCTCCAGGACATCAACCCCTACCTCTCCGCCGCACAACTCGGCATCACCGTCGCCTCGCTGGCCCTCGGCGCCCTCGGCGAACCGTTTATCGAAAAACTCGTCGGGCCGCTCATGCAGCAAATCCCGTGGTTCCCGCCCAGCTTGGTTTCAGGCTTCTCGTGGGTGCTGGCCATCGGTTCGTTCACCATGCTCCATGTGGTCATCGCCGAGCAATTGCCCAAAATGATCGCGATCCGCCGGGCACTGGCCACCACCCTGCTGCTGGCTGGCCCGATGCGCTTGTTCTACAAGCTCTGCAGCGTGCCCATCCGCATGCTCAGTGGTGCATCCAACTGGCTGGCTCGGGTGGTTTTCCGGATCGAACCCGTCGGCGAGCACGACCAAGCCCTCAGCGCCCACGAGCTTGCGCTGTTAGTGGCCGAAAGCGAGCGTTCCCAGGAAGTCACTGAAACGGAGCGGGAGATTCTGGAAAACGCCCTCGAACTCAACGAAGTCTGGGTCCGCGACGTCATGACCCATCGCAGCGAAGTGGTCGTCGTCGATGCCGATGCTCCTTTCGACCTGACCCTCGAATTGGTTCGCAACACCAAACACACCCGCTTCCCGTTGGTCAAAGGCCACCTCGACCACGCCATCGGCTTCATTCACGTCAAGGACTTGCTCAAACTCGTCGGAGAACCCAAACCCGATATCATGGTCATCAAGCGCGACCTGAAAGCCGTCCCCGAAACCATGCCGCTGGACGTCCTCCTCAAGTTTTTCCTCAAGCAAAAAACCTCGCTGGCTCTGGTGGCCGACGAGTTCGGCCATGCTTCCGGAGTGGTCTTCCTCGACAACGTCATCGAGGAACTCGTCGGCGACATCCAAGACGAGTTCGACAACGATCGCTCCGCCTTCACCCGCATCAATCCGGACGAATTCGTCACCGCCGGCACCACCACCCTCAACGAGTTGGCCGACTACGATGAAGACCTCTATCTGGAAAGTGGCGAGGTCACCACTGTCGGCGGCTACATCACCCAACAACTCGGCCGATTCCCCGAAGTCGGCGAAGCCATCACCATCCGCGGCCACGAGGCCAAAGTTACCAGCACCGACGGCCGCCGCGTCGGCCAAATCCATTTCCGGCGTCTAGCCGCCATCCCTGGTGCCGACACGCCTGACCGCTAAGAACCAGTTCGAGTTCAGGTGTTCTGTGGTTCGTCCAGCCGTTGGAGCACCTCGGCAGCGCTCAAGCCGGCTTGGCGCAGTGTTGAGATGGCGAGCGCGTCATGGCGTTTCGCCAACCGCCGGCCCTGGGCATCCAGCACTAACGGGTGGTGCCAGTACACCGGTTCGGGCAACCCGAGCAACGCCTGCAACAAACGCTGGACGTGGGTCGCTGGCAGAAGGTCCTCGCCGCGCGTGACGTGGCTGATTTCTTGGTAGGCATCATCGACCACCACCGCCAGATGATAGGCCGTGCCAATGTCCCTGCGTGCCAGCACGACGTCACCTAGCAACTCCGGCTGGACCGTCAGCGTGCCGTGGCGCAGGTCCACAAAACTCAGCGGCCCGGTCAGTTCCGCCGCCTTGCGCGAATCCAAGCGCCAGGCGTGGCCGGTTGGCGCGCCGTGCTGCCGCGCTTCACCCCCCGGCGGGCGGCAAGTCCCTGGATAGAGCGGTCCCTCCGGCCCTTGGGGTGCGGCGAGCATAGCCGCCAACTCGACTTGGATTTCGCGCCGCGTGCAATTGCAGCGATAGACGACGCCGAGGGCGCGCAGTTGGTCCAATGCCGCGTCATAGGCTGGCAGGCGGCTGCTTTGGCGCAGGGCCGGGCCATCCCAGGCGAAACCGAGCCAGAGCAGGTCCTCCTCGATTTCCGCAAAATACTCTCCGCGCACCCGGGTGACATCAATGTCCTCGTGGCGAAGGAGAAATTGCCCGCCATGCCCTCGCGCAAAGTCATGGGCCACCCGCGCCGCCAGGGCATGCCCGAGATGCAGCCGCCCCGTCGGGCTGGGAGCAAAGCGTGTGCGCACCGCGACTGGTTCGTTAGAACACATGCCGTGAGATTAGGCCACAATCTCCGCCATTGGAACCCTAAACCCTGGGCTCAAGCGTCATGACCTTCACCCAGCGCCAAGCGGTGAAAATCGGCGGCGGCGATTTCCGGTGCGAGCGGTTCGTTCCATGCGAGTTCCAAGACGTGGAAGCGGCTGCCGAGCTGCGCCGGGTGGGTGAGGGTCGTGAATTGGCGAAGCAGCGCGGCATCGGGCTGGCCCTCCATGGCGAGCAGCCACTCGCGGGCCAGCGCCGTGAGCCACGACCCCTGGCTGCGGAAAAGCAGCGGCCGACAACCTAACCTGATAGCAATTTCGGCCACGGTCGTGAAATCGACGTGAGCGGTGATATCATTTGCGCCGGGATCCAGCAATGGGTCATCCGCTGCGCGGTGGCCAGAAAACGTCCGAAGCGTCCCTTGATGGCGTGCCGGATGGTAAAATTCGGGGCGCGCAAAGCCGTAGTCGAGCCACAGCAGCAGGCCGGATGACAGCCCGGAAAGCAGTGGCGCGAAAAAACCAGCGTAGTTCGTTCGCAGTTCGCTGCGGTAGCCGATGGGGAAGCCGCCACCCAGCGGGGCCAGCGCGGCGACCTGCGCCCGGTCGCTCACTGGCAGCAAGGTGTCCCAACAAAACCGATCGTCCGCAGAAAAGCCGACCCGCCAGAGGTGCCAGCCATCCGCCTGCCACTCAATCACTTGGCACGGCAGGGCGTCGAGCACCTCATTGCCGAAGGCGATGCCGGGCCGTGGGTTCAGCGCCAGCTCGGTTGGATTTGCCACAAAGAGGACTCGTTCGGCAAAGGGCTGGAGGGTTTGGCGTTGCGCCGCTTGCAGACGGGGCAAGGGCTCGGGGATGGCGTATTGAAGGGTGGCAAAGGCCGCAGGTTCGAGCCGCCTCAGGGCCGTGAGAACGTCTGCGGCGAGTGTGCCATCGTGGGCACCACTCTCGATGAGCCGCCAGTTCTCCGGACAACCCGCCTCCAGCCACCAGCGCCCGAAGCGCCGCGCCAGCAACTCCCCAAACACAGGCCCAACGCTCACGCTGGTGAAAAAATCCCCGTCTCGACCGACCTGCCGGATCTGCCGGGCGTAGTAGCCGAGGTCCGGGTGATACAAGGCAGCAGCCATGAAATCAGCGAAATCCAACGGCCCATGAGCCGAGATTTGCTCTTGGAGCAACCCGTGCAACGTGGGGGTTGCGAAAGTGGCCGTTCTCGTATAATCATGGTCGCGCGTAGCCGCAGAAACAAGCGGCGATGAGTGGGAATCAGGCATGGCGAATTATCCAAACAGACCCCGGAATATCCGCAAGAAGCGCCGTTTCTACAAGCGCAATGGCTTTTGGCTGGGCTTGTTGTTCGGCGGCCTGATCCTCGGCGCGGCGGCAGCCGGCCTCGGTTACGTGTTCGCCGAGCGCTACACCCGCGAATACCGCCAACGCGCCGCCACCTACGACCTCGAACTCATCAACGTGCTGGAGGTACCCAGCATCATCCTGGACCGCAACGACAAGGAGATCGGGCGAATTTTCGTCCAAAACCGCAGCGTCATCCCCATCAGCGAGGTCCCGCAAATCCTCATCGACGCCCTCTGCGCCGGCGAGGACTCGCGTTTTTTCACTCACAAAGGGGTGGATTACATCGGCATCGTGCGGGCCGCCAAGCTCAACCTGCAGGGATCCAAGCAGGGGGCCAGCACCATCACCCAGCAGCTCGCCCGCAATGCCTACAACCTCAAGGAAAAGGCCATTCAGCGCAGTGAATCAAAAACTCAGCGCAAGCTGGTGGAAGCCTTTTTGGCCATGCGCATTGAGCAGCGCTACAGCAAGCGCGAGATCCTCGAGTTTTACCTCAATCGGATCTACTTTGGCAGTGGTCTCCATGGCATTCGCTCGGCCTCTCTCGGGTACTTTGGCAAGGAACCCAGGGATTTGACGGTGGACGAGTGCGCCTCGCTGGTCACCCTCATCAAAAATCCCACCGGCCGCTCGCCAATCAACGCCCCGGAAGTTAACCGCGAGCACCGCAACTATGTGTTAAGCCGGATGGTCGAGGAAAAATCCCTCAGCCAAAAGGACGCCGAATTCTACAAGGCCCAACCCCTCAAGCTCAATCCACAGCCACTGCGCCGTGGCACATCCCACCTCTACGAGCGCATCGCAGAAGCCGTGGCCCAGGCACTCAAGGTCGATGAGTTGCTCGACGAGGATGCGCTGGCAGCGGGGGGGTGTAAAATCCACACCACCATCTTGAAGGAAGCGCAAGACGCAGCCGAACAGGCGTTGCAAGAGTCACTGGCGCGTGCCGAAGCCCAGCCCGCCTATGCCCACCCGAAGTACGCCGACTACCGCAAGGGGTCCAGCGAGGCCCCGGAATACCTGCAAGGTGCCGTCCTCATGGTGGAGCATGACTCCGGCGAAGTGCTGGCCCACGTCGGCGGACGCGATTATTCCCAAGCCCCCTACGATTTTATCGAGTCGGGCAAACGGCCTCTCGGCACCGCGTTTTTCCCGTTCTTGTACGCTGCAGGCCTCAGTGGCAGCCAGACGCCTGTCACCTTGGTGGAGGATGAGGCGATGGACAATCGCACGGTGATGGTCGGCGGCCGCGAGGGGATTTTGGGCGAATGGGGGATGGAGGTCGCCTCTCCTACCTATGATGGCAAAATTACCGCCCGCCGCGCCTTGGAAAACTCGAAAATAGCAGCCACCGTGCGCTTCGGCAGCTTGGTCGGCCTGCAACGTATTGCCCAGACCGGGGTGGCCTTCGGCTTGCCCATGGAACGGGCCGAGTTGCTCCAGCGCCTGTGCGTCGGCTGGGAGGAAGCCTCGATGAAGCAAACGCTGCGTGCCATCGCCGCCTTCGGCCACGGTGGCCAGCTCGGCCCCGCCAAGCTCATCTATCTGGACCGGGTGGAAAACGCCCAAGGCCACGTCATCTATCGCCGCCCCTACCCTCCCGTGACGGCTCAGCAGGCGATCGATCCGGCCACGGCCTGGCAAATCCACAGCATGCTGGTGGGTGGCTGCCAGCGCGGCAGTGCCGCCGGGGCTTTCGACGGATTGTTAGAAAAGCCATTTACCGGGGCGGGCAAGGGCGGCAGCACCCACGATTTTTCCGACACCTGGTTTTTGGGTTACAACAAGCGGGTTGACTGCGGCGTGTGGACCGGGTTTTTGCAAGCTGGGGCCGGCCCGATCAATCCCGGGGCTTTCAGCCGCGATTTGGCCTTGCCCGTTTGGCAAGCGGCGATGAACGCGGCGGCTCCGGCATTTGGCGGCGGGGAAATTGAGGCCCCGGACAATCTGGTCGAGGTGCCGGTGTGCAGTGTGTCGGGCCAGCGAGCGACCCAATTCTGCCAGGAAATGGCCGAAGACAAGGCCAGCGGCAAACTGCGCTCGCGCTCCACCACCGTCAACGAAACGTTCCGCCGTGGCACCGAATCGCCCGCCTATTGCTCCATGCACTCGGGCAGCTCCAGTGACGGTCTCACTGCACTCGCCAGCCTGCCCGCCCTCGACGTGGTGCCGGTCGCACCGAAAGAGCCATTTGTGTTAGGTGACGACCCCTATCACGCCGAAGTTCCCAGTTCTGCGGCCGTCTCCAGGGATGCGGGGCTCATGCGGCGCCGCACCAATGTGTTGGACAGCCTCGACGTCGGCGATGGCGATGAAAAAATCAGCCTGCCCCCGCCGACCCGCCTTCACATTGAGGAGGATTAGCCTCAGAACTCAACGTTCGACCTCAGGATAGCCACTGGGTCGAGCAAGTTCAATTCCCTGATCTCTACTTTGTCATTTCAACTTCCAACTACTTGATTATCAAGGAGTTGGAACTAATTGCCAAATCTTCATAACTCGTTTATTATCAATAGCTTGCATTATGAAATGACAAAGCAG
>CAIQXC010000387.1 GCA_903875675.1 Akkermansiaceae bacterium | reverse complement strand
TGCCTTCCTCCGATCCACCCTCGTCACAAGCTGATTCCGTCAGTGATCTTCTGAAACAAGCCGCAGCGACCGTTTATTGTCGGCCGGCGCTTCGGGCTTTGGGCGCTGGGTTGCCTGCGGATGATTTTACCTTCGTGAGTGCGTTGAGTCGGGCGGCCGATGGGCGAGATGCGAAGGGTTTCAGCAATCTTTACATGGCGGCCCTGTATGCGGGGAGGCGGATTTCGGCGGAGGTGCTTGAACTTGGCGCTGCCCTGCTCCCGGACGCGATGATCCTCATGAACACGGCGTTCCGGCTCGACGGAGATGTGGCGAAATCACTGGCCGTGGCAGCCCGATCAGGCCGCATGGCCAATGAGCGCAACGCCATCGCCTTGGTCGTGGGGTGGCTCGACTACGAACGTCGCGAGGTATCCGCGCCGCCGGAATTTCTTGCCCTTACCCGCAAAGTTTGCCGGGACGTGGTGCGTGCGAACCAGATTTTAATCAGAAGCATCCTGGAGACTGTTGCTGCACTCTCTGGCGACCCGGTTGTGGCCAACATCCTCAACTGCGACGTGCACGGCGATGACGAGACGCGGCGGATATTGGAACATTCGCGTAAATCCGTGACGCAGGCAGCGTGGGATGTCACGATTCCCAGCAGCCCGGTGACAGAGGCGACCTTGGGCAGTGGAGGGACATTGAAACGCGCACTTCCCAAGGCCGGACGCAATGATCCCTGCCCCTGCGGCAGCGGGAAGAAGTTTAAACAGTGTTGCGACGGAAAACTCAGCACGAGTGATCAGTATGCGGTTGATGGTGTGACGATTTCCGACGCAACGGCCCATCCGGAATTGATCCTGACCGCCCGGCGAATCAGCGAAATGCGCCCCTACGAACTCTGCGCGCTCAATCCCAAGCTCCTCATCCCAGCATTTGCCGCACAGGTGGCCACCAGACTCGCGCTATACCACGAATTTTCCCGCGCCATCGCCATAGTTGAAACCATCGGTCGTGAGGCGGTTTCTGACGGTACACTTGACGACATCGCCTATGAATTCTTCGACGCCAGGGAAACCGAGGCGCTGCGGTGGATCCTCGATTGGGCACCCGGAGCCGTCGAGGTGTCGTTCGAGATGGAGGTTCTGCTGGCACCCCCCGAAGAACGCCCGAGACTGCTGCGTGAGAAAGCCCGCGAAGCCTTTGAGGCAGAGCGATCCGGGGATGATCCATCAACCGTCCAAATGCTTTTCGGCGAGCTTGGGTATGCGGCTATCCTGACCGATCCAGCCCTCGGGATTTTGGTGGCGCGCGGAGTTCTCTCAGTCTGTGGAGCGCTCAATCAGGACATGCTGATAGAGGATATTGAAGACGCCCGCGATATCCTTGGACTTGATGACAATGAACCGGGATACGAAATTGTGGAGGGCACCGCCCAAGCATCGCTCGACCAGGCCCGTCATGCCATTGATATTGAGAAAATCCGTGCGGAGACGTCCTCGCGGGTAGTTCAGCGTGATGCCGAAATCCAGCGGCTCAAGGCCCAGATCGATTCCATGCAGGAAACCCTCAAGGAGCGGGAGGATGCCATCGTGATCCCAGCAACCATCCCCAAGGATAAAGCCACCCTTCCCGCCGCAGCCCCGGCACCGCCGGACTCTGCCGAGACCCGCGAACTCCGGGACCATCTGCGCCGCCTCAAGGACAATCTCAAGGTCGAGCATGACGAGCGAAACCGCGCCCTCCGGGAGCTGCGTGCCGCCCGCGACCAACTCCGCCGCTCTACCCGCGAAAAGCCCGCGAACCAAGAACCGGAAATGCCTGCGGAGCGCCACGACGATGCCGACGATTCCGCGAGCACGAGCGTCGAATGGGAGCGGCAGCCGCTGCGGCTTCCCGAGTACGGAGCGGCTTTCAGGGAATCGCTCAAACAGCAGCCGCGGCAGGCGTCTGCGGCAGCCCTTGCACTGGCCGGGCGTCTCGCCGGCGGCGACCCGTCAGCTTGGAAAACCGTGCGAGCGCTCAAGCTACGCCCGGGGACGCTCCGGGCCCGCGTCGCTGGCGACTACCGCATGCTCTTTGAAATCGGGCCGGGGGACACCTTGCGCCTGGTCGATTTCATCCTCCGTCGCGATCTTGAGCGTTGGCTGGCGGCGGCAGGTCGCTAAGTGAAATAGAACCGAAATGAAAATGAAGCCCCGAGCGACTTTGGAGTGCCTTTTGATACGAATCCCTGCAAAATCAAGGGCTGCAGCCTCATCATAAGAAACTCAGGTTAGTGGTGCCGCTGCCCTGGATATTTTGCTAGTGCGGGGGATGTTTAGGGGATTTTCGGCACACGGCGAAGTAGGCGAGTTGACGCACGTATTTGGGGATTTTGCTATCGGTCTCGATTTTGAGTGCGCCGAAGAGGATTTCGGCAGTGGAGGTGGGTTTGATGGTGATCTCGTACTCTCTGCCAGGGGTGATTTCCCGCCAGGAAAATTTCACCTGATCACTCGCGCTGGTGATGGATGTGATCATGATGGGCGTGGCTCCCAGCAGGGTCAGATGGGTGGTCTTGGCCAGTGCCGCTTCGCCCTGCTCCCACTGCTGAGTCTTGGGCTCGATGCGGATGAGTTCCGGTATATCGATGGCAAAGCGGATCAGCCATTCCGGCCGCGTGGAATCGTCAGTGTGCACGTGCAAGGTCTTTTCCTGCATGCCTGTTAGTCCGGAAAGTTTGAAGGTCGCCTTGCCAGTGCCCTTTTCACCCGGCTGATAGAGCGGCTTGTCCAGCGTGGCCTTGAGACAACTGCACGCGCTCTCAATGGAGACGACTCTCACCGGCCGGGTGCCTTTGTTATGAAAGTCAAAGGGGGTGGTGATGCCCACATCTTCGGGCGTGGGCTTCACCTCGATGACGGGCTGATCCGTTACGAGTTGAGCGCAGGCGGGATCAAACTGCAAGGCGCAGAGGCAAAGGAACACGCGGAGATGATGCATGGTGGGGGGAGCAAAGGGCTGTCACCACAGGCGGGTTCCGATCCGATAGAATCCGTGATTGGCGGGCCTGGGGAGGGTGAGGGTGAAGTTGCCGGGGGATTCCTCGATAGGTTCGAGGGGTTCCTCGGTGAAATCTAGTAGGTTGCTAGATGATTCGACGGAGAATCGGAATGCGCTGCTATAGCCTGCGGGGAAGGCCCAGCGGACGTGGAGTTCGTTGGGGCTGGCCGCGGGAAGATCAAGGTGAAGACCGTTGACTCTGAGATCGACGGGGGCGCTCGCTGGGCTATCACTGCTGCGGGTCGGGTCGCTGCTTTGCAGATACTCTTGCAACAGCGAGTAGGAGGAACCGTCGGCGTTGGCCAGAGGATCGAGGCCCGTGGTGCCGAACCAGTATTGTTCCCACGCATCAGGCAGCAGATTGCCATCGAGGTCGGGTGCCTGGCTGAGAGCAAAGTCACTGATCCCCGTGCGGATCACCTCAACCTCAGAGTGGTCGGGCGCGAGGTCGTCGAAAGCCAGTACCGTCAGCGGCGTGCGGTTCGTGACGCCGAAGGTGCCGGGCCAGATGTAGGGTTCGCCGTCGTAGGTGAGCAGTTCGTAAAGGGTTCCGTTGCCGCCGCGCAGACGGGTGCAATCGGGACAGACGGGTGCTTCGGAGGCGGCCGATGGCAGCCCGCTGATGGCCATGACCGGGCGTTGGGGCAGTTCATTTTGATGATTGTAGAATGAACCGGTGATCATCATCACCTTCATATAACTGACACTGGTGATCAAATTCCGGTACGCCTCGCTGAGCATGCCATAGTGAACCCATGGGCGCAGGGCATCGAGCGGCAGGGCGAACTCGCCCGGCTGGGAGTTGTTGCGGGTGGCGCTAATTTGATAGACCTCGTCAGCCACGCTGCGCATATCTGTCAGATCCTTCCACGGGGTGGCTAACCAATCGTCCACTTTGGCTGCCAATGCCTTGAGGCGGTAGGCATGGATATCAGATGGCTGCCACCCGCCGGAGGCGGCGGTCTCCAGTTGGCGGATTTGCCCGGCGCTGAGTCCGGAGCTGCCAAACGATTGCTCCTGGTTGCGGAATGGGGTGAGCGAGCCGTTGAAGAAGAAGCCATTGGACCCGCCGACCATGCCGAGCACGCGTTCCAGGATAGCGAGTTTCAAGGTGCTCAGGGAATCGAGCGTGAGTTGCACGGGCGGGAGTGTGGCAGCGGTGGCATTGCGGCGGGCGAGGGTCCATGCGCTGGCGTTGGCTGCCAGCGATTGTGTGGTGTTGTAGGTGAAATTCAGGGTGCTGCTGCTGGCCTCGGGCACGATCACATAGCCTACGACTTCCCGGCCATGGGGACTGGTGGCGGCTTCCGGGGTGGCTGGACGCTTGGCGGTATTCGATGGAACGGCGCTGGTATCGATGGGAAAATGCGTTTGCGAGGCCACGATGAGCAGTTTGTCCTTGTTAGATATGATAACCGGCACGGACACATTGTCGGGCCAGGCGAGGGTGGTGCCCTTGCCGAGCAAGGTGCCGGCGGTGTTATACACCCGCACTTCGGTGTCCGGGGCGGCGGCGTGGGGACTGCCACTGCTATCATGGCCGGAAACTCTAACGTCAACGGTTAGGCGGTCGGTGTTGGCGGGTGGTTGCCAGTCAAAGTCCGGATGCTTTGTTGGATCGGCGGGGTCGGTGCCGGCGATAATTTCGCTCAGGTCACTGAAGCCATCGCCGTCCCAATCGGCGGAGGTGCCGTTGGGATTGAATGAGCCGTGCGGATCAAGGCCATGCGCCAGTTCGACGAAATCCGGCACGCCGTCGCCATCGCTGTCCTGAAGGTGGGGCGGTTTGGTGAAGGTGAAGGTGGCGGTTTTGCGTGGGGTGAATGCGCCACTGGCGGTGACGCCGTAGTACTCGATCCGGGTATCGGTGAGCAGCCAGGCAAAGCTGGAAAAGGGGGTGAAGGCCGCCGAGCTGCTCTTGCGCCAAAAGATGTTGGTATCGGGCTGGGATGCGCTGAGCTTGAATTGCACCGCTTGATCGAAGGAGCCGCCATCGGGTGTGGCCACCACATCATCGCTGTGGTCGCCCATGAGCGGATCCATCATGTATACCGACACCGCCGCGCCGCCGCGAGTGGCGCTGGCCTGATTGCCGAGCCCAAAAGCACCGGCGCTGTTTTGGATCGAGGCGAAATAGGGGCCGTCGAGTCCCTGGTGAGATGCTAGAAACGACTCCGCCGTCAGCTCAATCTGATCGGCATAGGGATGCAGGCCGCTGGTCCAGTCGCTGATGCGATAGGAGCGCAGCAGGCGGGCGGTGGGCTGGGCGAAGACATCGGCGTCGAATACCCACAAATTGGCGTTGGCTCGCATGGGTTTGAGATCTGGCAGGGCCTGGGTTGCGGCGAGGCCATACCTGCCTGAGGTGGGGTTGAAGTTATAGGTTTGGATGGCCAGCGACGAGCCGCCGGTGCTGCCATTGCCCCACAGCAGGGAGAAATTGCCATCTGGTAGCAGGGCGGCCCCTGACAGGCCGAGGGTGCCCGTCGGCGGGGCGAGCGTGCCGAGCGCTTGGACCAGGGTGAAGCCGCCAGCGCGGGTATAGCTGAGGAGCTCCGCAGAGTTGTTAGTATGAAGCACGAGTACCTGCAACGATCCGTCGCGCAGCACCGGATACATGGCTAACACCGGCTGCGGCAGTGTGCTCAATTGCAGCGGGCCGGGGCTATACTGGCCTGGTGAGTTGGAGTTGATGCGGCTGGCGCGCACGGCAGAAGCCCCTTGGACAAATAACAGCACATCCACCGAGCCCGCCTCAAATTGGCCGGCAATGAAGCGCGAGCCCAGTGGCAGCCCGCTGAGCATGCCGCTGGTGGTTAGGCCTGAGGTGCCGTCGGCGCTCCACACCTCGAAGCGTTGCGCAATGGCGCTGTCTTCGAGGATGGCACCTATGGCATTGAGTTCACTGCTGCTCGCCGAGGCCGCGAAGGCACTGAGGCGAAGTACGTGATTGCCAGATGAGGATGTGAGCGGGTTGCCCCAGGTGTTAGTGCTGCCATTGCGGCGCAGCAGGTGCCTTTGAAACTGGGTGGTGGAACCGGCTTCCGTGCCTAGCACCAGTTCGGGGCGGCGAGTGTTGCCGGTGCCTGCCACATCCAGCGCCGTGATGGCAAACGGCCCGGCAGCAGGAAGTGGCACCCATTCGCTGCCGTTGCGGCTCGGGGTGGTCGTCGGGTCGTGGGTCGCGAGTTGCAAGCCGTTGAGTGTGGGCGAGGCCATGACGAATGAGTCGAGCGTATCGGAGGTGAAACGGCCGACGGCCATCCCGGTGACCTCGGCAATGCCCGTGGCCTGCGCTTGCGGATTGAAATAGAGTGTGGAGTCCACCGGCGAGAGCGTGCCGATCCGATAGAGGCCGGTGGTCTTGTCGAGGATCAGCATGTCGGTGGTGCCGTCGCCATTGAAATCACCCACCGTGGTGAATTCGCCCACAGGTAGGGGCTGGCCGGCAGCATTCACCGGGCCGTTGTCAAAGACCGCTGGCGCGCAATCTGGGCAACCTCCTATCTCCGGGGCCGGACACCGAATGGGCCAGCAGAAGATCAACGCGGCGAGTGTGGCAACAAAGTATTTCATGGGGCGTTAGATGAAAATGGGTTATTGGACGGTGATTTCGCCTAGCGGCAGGGTGGAGCTGGGTTCCTTGGTGGCGGCATCAAAAAGCAGCAGCGCGTATTCGTAGGTCGTACCCCTAACCACCGGATGGCGGTCCACCAGGAACAACTCGGGCGATTTCGTGCCGGTTAGCGGTTCCGGGATCACAAACCACGGATCGTGAATGATGGTTGTGTTATCATTGGCCACTGCCGCCGCCTCGTAGGCAATGTCCTCGATGAGTGGCGTCACTTGAATCCAGGCATGCCTCACACCGCCAGAGGTGGCTTGGCGCCGATACAACATGCAGGGCAGCAGCCGGCGATTATTTATTTGATAGAGCATAAGCTTCGGGTCAAACGACCGCTGGATGCGTGTGGTGATGGCGTGGGTGATCGCATCTTCATAAACCGTGTGGGGAACGGTGCTGATCTGGAAATCGCCCGAGCCACCCACCCTCACCATTGGCCCGAAGCGTGTGTCGAGCAACGCATTGTGATCGCGCTGCTTCTTGAGTGTGAGTTCAAATCGATCGTCCGGCGCAAGCAGCGGCGGCAGTGGTCGGGCGGGCCATGGC
>CAIQXC010000386.1 GCA_903875675.1 Akkermansiaceae bacterium | reverse complement strand
GCGGCCGGGGCCGACGGGCACCTCGACTTGGACGACGTGTTGGCCGAGGATTTCGTAGGTGTCCTGTTGCATGCCGCAGCGGTCCACCTCGTTGAGGTCGGCACCGGGCTTGAGCAGGACCACAAGGTCGAGCCGCTTGTCGGGCCGGATCGAGGTTAGGCCGTACAGGTTGGCGATGTTGATGATGCCGATGCCGCGGATTTCCATGTAGCCCCTCGACAGGGCGGGGGCGGTGGCCACCAGTTCGCCGCCGACGTATTTGATGGACACCATGTCATCGGCGACCAGCGAGGCCCCGCGTTCGATGAGGCCGATGGCGGTTTCGCTTTTGCCTGAGCCGCTTTTGCCGATGATGAGGATCCCGATGCCGCGCATGTCCACCATGCAGCCGTGGACGGTCACGCTGGGGGCGAAGTCATGCTCCAAGCGGATCGTGGCGGCATTGAGGAAATTCATCGTCACCATGGATGTGCCAAACACCGGGATGCCGTGATGGTTGGCCACTTGCAGCAGGTCGTCGCCAAGGTCCGCACTGCGGGCCACCACAATGCACGGGATGTCTCGGTCACACATCCGCCGGAAGCGGTCCGAGCGCAGCGCGTCGGGCAGCTTTTTCAGATAGGACAATTCCGAGTTGCCCAGAACCTGCACGCGTTTGGGGGCGAAGTAGGAGAAAAAACCGGCCAGAGCGAGGCCCGGGCGGTTCATTGCCGGTTCGCTGATGGGCCGGTCGAATCCGACGTTCTGGCCCAGCAGGGTGAGATTGAGTTTGTCGGCGTGGTTTTTAAAAAACTCACCAACCGAGATCGAGGCAACCGACTTGACACGCTGTGGGGGCATGGCCGACACTCAAGCACATTTCAAACCACCCGGCACGCAAAAATTCCGACCCTGCCGCTGCATTGAAAGACGCTGGCATGGTCACCAGTATCGCGTCGCACCCCTCGCCTATCTCCTCGGATATGCCGTGCCCCTCAAAAAAATCCAGATCTGAACGAGCCCCGACAGCCCAAAACATTTTACTTGCCGAGCTGCGATTAATCTCCTACCAATTGGTTCACATTCAACCATGCGACTCTCAAAAAAAGCCGAATACGCCCTGCGGGCCTTGATCCATCTGGGAATTGCCACGGAGTTGGGACGTCCGTCAGTGGGAGGGGCGGAGTTGGCGGAGGCCAACCGCTTGCCGCTCAAGTACGTGGAGCGGATCCTTCAGGAGCTGCGAGCGGCGGGGATTGTGGACACTCGTCGTGGCAAACTCGGCGGCTACACGCTCGCAGTGCCCCCGGCGTCCCTGCGGATTGGGGATCTGGTGCGATTGGTCGATGGCCGCTTGGCGCCGATCGGATGCGCGAGTGAAAGTGCCTATCAGCGATGCACCTGCCCGGATGAGGCGCATTGCGGGCTGAGAATGCTCATGATTGACGTGCGCAATTCCATCGCCAAAATCTTGGATCGCTACAACTTGGCGCAAGTGGTGGAAGTGACGCTGAGCAAGATGCGCCGCGACGGGGTGTCGCCGCCCTTTGCCGCTGGAGGGGTGAGAGAAAAACCCGACGATAGCCGCCAAAATATCCGTGCAGATGACGGATTCCTCGCCGGCTTGTCCGGCTTGGCCGAGGCATTTTTCCCTGAAATTTGATGGCAATCCCGCGTTTGCCAAGCCTTGCCATGGCCCCCCCATCCTCAATTTTATTCCGTATTATGAAAATTCTGCCCTCGTTTCCAAGCGTCGTGATTCTTGCGCTGCTGCTCACGGCTTGCGGCAAGCGTGCGACCCCGGGAAGTACCTTGTTGAATGTTTCCTACGATCCGACCCGCGAGTTTTATGGTGACGTCAATGCGGCCTTTGCCAAGCAGTGGCAGAGTTCCCATGGTGGCAGGGCACTCTCCATCGAGCAATCCCACGGCGGTTCCGGCAAGCAAGCCCGCGCGGTCATCGATGGCCTGGAGGCCGATGTGGTCACCTTGGCGCTGGCCGGCGACATCGACGAGATTGCCCGGCAGACGAAATTGTTGCCGGGCGACTGGCAATCGCGGCTGCCCGACCACAGTGCGCCATACACATCGACGATCGTGCTGGTGGTGCGCAAGGGCAATCCCAAGGGCATCAAGGACTGGGGTGATTTGGTCAGAGACGGCGTGAAAGTCATCACGCCCAACCCGAAAACCTCCGGCGGTGCGCGCTGGAGCTACCTTGCCGCCTGGGCCTGGGCCTCCAAACAATTTGGAGGCGACCCGGCACAAATCCTCGCCTACATGACCCGCTTGTTTAAAAATGTGCCAGTCCTCGGCACCGGTGCCCGTGATTCCACCTCCACCTTTGCCCAACAAGGCAACGGTGACGTTCTGCTGGCCTGGGAAAATGAGGCCTATCTGATAGGGCGGGAGTTTCCCGGTCTCAGTGACATTATCTATCCGTCGCTGAGTATTCTGGCCGAGCCCCCGGTGGCGGTGGTCGATGCCAATGCCGCCAAGCACGGCAGCACCGAGGCAGCTCGCGCCTATCTGGAATTCCTATACACCGATGAGGGGCAGGCGCTGGCTGCCAAACACTTTTATCGGCCGCGCAAGCCGGAAATTGCGGCGCAGGCTGCGTTGCGCTTGCCGGAGTTGCCGATGGTCACTGTGGACGCGGATTTTGGCGGCTGGGTCAAGGCCCAGGCAACTCACTTCAACGACGGCGGCACGTTCGATCAAGCCATCAAACCGTAGTTCGGCAGTCCACATGAGCAAACACCGCGTCATCCCAGGCTTTGGCTTGTCCCTGGGATTCACCGTCACCTATCTGAGCCTAATCATCCTTATTCCCCTCGCCGCATTATTTGTCAAAGCGGGCGGACTCGGCCCGGCTGAATGGTGGCGCATCCTCTCGGCTCCGCGGGTGCTCGCAGCCGCCAAGCTGACCTTCGGAGCCAGCGCAGCAGCGGCGATGGTCAGCGTGGTCGTTGGCTTGTTAGTCACTTGGGTGCTGGTGCGCTACCGCTTTCCGGGTCGGCGCCTGCTCGACGCGATGGTGGACCTGCCATTTGCCCTGCCGACGGCGGTGGCGGGCATCACGCTTACATCCATTTACGCGCCTAACGGCTGGATCGGGCAATATTTGGCGGGGTGGGGGATCCAAGGCGCATACAGTCCGTTCGGGGTGTTCATCGCGTTGACTTTTATTGGGTTTCCTTTTGTCGTGCGCACGGTCCAGCCAGTGTTGGAGGATTTGGGCACGGAATTGGAAGAAGCGGCGGCAACGCTGGGTGCCGGGCGCTTGACGGTATTTTGCCGGGTGATTCTGCCAGCCTTGTTACCGGCTCTCATCACCGGTTTCACCCTGGCCTTTGCGCGGGCCATCGGCGAATACGGCTCAGTCATCTTCATCTCCGGCAACCTGCCGATGAAAACCGAAATTCTGCCCTTGCTCATTGTTGCCCAGCTTGAGCAATACAAATACCGCGACGCCGCAGTGATCGCTGCGGGCATGTTGATCGTTTCTTTCGCCTTGCTCTTTCTCATCAACCTGCTGCAACGCCAACTCAATTGGCACAAGCGTTAACCCATGCATCACCGATCCGCCACCACCGAATCCGCGCCCGTCCGCTGGCTGCTCATTGGCCTCGCGCTGCTGGCTCTGAGCTTGTTTTTGTTGCTCCCTCTGCTAGCCGTGTTTGTGGAGGCTTTGCGCCGCGGCACCGATGTGTTTTGCGCAGCGCTGGTATCTCCGTCCGCGCTCTCCGCGGTGCGCCTCACACTAACCGCAGCGGCGGTTGCGGTGCCGCTCAACACCGTGTTTGGGGTGGCCGCCGCTTGGGCAGTGACCAAGCACCAATTCCGCGGCCGGGCGCTGCTGCTCTCGCTCATCGACCTGCCGTTTGCCGTCTCACCGGTGATCGCCGGCCTGGTGTGGGTGTTGTTGTTCGGTGCCAGGGGCTGGTTCGGTCCGTGGCTGGCTGACCACAACATCCAGATCATCTTCGAGTTGCCGGGCATCATTCTGGCCACTGTATTTGTGACATTCCCGTTCGTCGCCCGTGAGTTGATCCCGCTGATGGAGGCGCAGGGCAGTGATCAGGAAATGGCCGCCGTGACCCTCGGTGCCAGCGGTTGGCAGATGTTCCGCCGCATCACGTTGCCTAACATTAAGTGGGGTCTGCTTTACGGCGTGCTGTTGTGCAATGCCCGAGCCATGGGCGAATTCGGTGCTGTGTCGGTGGTCTCCGGCCATATCCGCGGAAAAACCAACACCCTGCCCCTGCATATCGAGGTGCTCTATAACGAATATCAATTCAGCGCCGCCTTCGCTTGCGCCACCTTGTTAGGTTTGCTCGCCCTGCTCACTCTGGGGCTCAAGAGCGCCGTCGAGCAATTCACCCATCAGCGCGCCAGCCGCCGGATCTAGCAGATTTTTTTGCTAACCGCTCCACCCGTTATTCCTTGCTTTCTCATTTATGTCCATCTCCATTCAATCGATCCATAAGACATTTGGCACCTACACCGCGCTCGATGACATTTCATTGGAAGTGCCGGACGGGTCGCTGACGGCCTTGTTAGGTCCGTCGGGTTCTGGCAAGACCACCTTGTTGCGTATTGTTGCCGGGCTGGAGATGGCAGACCCGGGCAGCGGGCGCATCCTGTTTCACGGCAACGACGTGAGCGAGGTGACGGCGGGCAAGCGGGGTGTCGGTTTCGTGTTCCAACATTACGCGTTGTTCCCTCACATGACCATCGCCCAAAACATCGCTTTCGGGCTCGATGTCATGCCACGGGACCGGCGGCTTAATCGCGCCGAGATTCGCGAGCGGGTCGGCGAGTTGCTTCGCTTGGTTAGGCTCGAAGGATTGGACAAGCGGCGCCCCAACGAGCTTTCCGGCGGCCAACGCCAGCGCGTTGCCTTGGCCCGTGCTCTGGCCATTCGGCCCAAGGTACTACTGCTCGACGAGCCGTTCGGAGCGCTGGATGCCCAGGTGCGCAAGGAACTGCGCCGCTGGTTGCGCCAGTTCCACGACGAAATCAACCTAACCACCCTGTTTGTCACCCACGACCAGGAGGAAGCCTTGGAACTCGCCGACCAAGTGGTGGTGATGCGCAATGCCCGGATTGAGCAAACCGGCACGCCTCAGGATATTTACGACGAACCTCGTACTTCGTTTGTTTATGAGTTTCTCGGTGAGGTCAACAAGCTGCCGGATGGCCGATACATCCGGCCGCACGAGATTGAATTGCGCTTTGCTGCGGAAGAAGGGGTGGACGTCACCGGGCGGGTCAGTCATTTGTTTGTCGCCGGTCCGTTTGCCCGCGTCAGCGTGTCACCCGAACACGGGCGCCGCGGCGAACTGGAAGTATGGGCCAGCCGCGACCAAGTCGAGGAAATGGCCCTCGCCAACGGTGACGTCATTGGCTTGCACTTTCCAAGCGTGAAAAAGCCGGGCTGACCGACGGAGGCGGAATGACTATTTTAAGCCCAGCGGATCGGTCGGGTCCACGTCGATTTCCGGCCAGACGGTTTCTCCGCGCCGCTGGGCCTCCACTTGGGTATAAGCGCCGAGTTCGTTGCCGTTGCAGTCGAGCCACAGCGAGATGCGCTTGAACTCATCGGGGGTGAGAGACACGCCGTAATGGGATTTATCCAGATACTTGAGCAAGGGCGAGGCCATGGCGCCAAACTTGCCGGGGACGCTGCGTGAGCCGCTGGCGACCACTTCGCCATTGACGTAGCCGTCCTTCCAAAATGGATAGTGAAACACATATCTCTCAAGACTGGCGTGGCTCATGTCCGGCCCCTTGCCCTCCTTGGCGTGACAAGCCGCGCAGCGCTCCTGCAACACCGGTTTGGCCAGCGTGTGCCAATTGAAAGGAATCGCACCACTGGCCACCTCGGGGCGGATGTCGGAGGCACCGCGTTTTAGAGCCAGCGGAATGCGGGAGAGTGTTTTGGGGCTGGAGCCGCGCGATTCGTGGCAGCCGACGCAGCTGAGTTGTTCGCCGGGATGAACGTAGGTGGCTGAGCGCATTGAGCGGACGGCCAGTCCGCGCTCGTCTAGCAATTGAAAAAACAACTCCTTGGCCACCGGTGCCTTGAAGTACACACTGCCGTCGCTTTCCACCGGCACGATACCCAAGGGCATTCTCACCAGGCTCTCGCTGGCATAGCCGATTTTCGGTTGGTTCATCACGGGTTGGAGTTGGGGGATGATCTGGATCACCCGCAGCCATTTGATCGAGGTGCCCACAGGCATTTTCATGTCCCCTTCGTTCACATCCATCACGCTGATGGTCGCCTGTCCATGCTCAGCCGCAGCCCGCTCGCCTTGATAGGTCGCGGTGGGGATCACTGGCGGCGCTGGCCGCGCCTTGAGCGGGATCGGATGGATGAGCTTGGTGGCCGCGAGTGGCAGCGCGCTTTTCGGGCAGATGAGTTCGAGGTTGCCAAAGCGGTCGAGCAGGACCAGATCCTCGCGGAAGTTGGCCAGATAGAATGCCTCGCTCAGCGGCCAGGCTGTGCCATAGTCACCAGTGCCATCCGGCCAATCGCTGCGTTTGAGGGTGAGGGTTTGGACCTGGCTCATCGCGCCGTCATCCTCGATGTTGGGGTTGATGACCACCAACTCGCCGAACGAATGGGTGTGATGACCAGCGGCGGTGGCTATGTATTTGTTAGATCCAGGAATCGCGCGGATGTTCCACTCGCCGTTGGGACGCGCCCGCCGTCCGTCGCTCTTATTCGGGTCTTCAAACGACAGCGGCAGCGGGTAGTTGCCGTGAGGCGAGCGGGGGTCGCATCCGTCGGGGCCGCAGATCCAGAGGTGGTGGGCGATGCAGTCATCGCGGTCCACGTAGTCCCAGCGGGTGTAAACGATTCTGCCGCTGTTGTCCACGCTCGGATTCCATTCATTGGTTTCGTGATAACTGATGGGAATGATATCAGTTCCGTCGGCCTTCATCGAATGGAGGGTGAAGGTCATCAGCGGGCGGGCACCGCTGCAGCGCAGGTAGCCGCCGCGCCTTTCCGATAAAAAGGCGATTCGGCCATCTGGCAGCCAGCATGGATCGAAGTCGTTGAAGCTGCTGTTAGTAAAAGCCGGGGCATTGAAGTTGATGGCACCGTCGGTGAGCTGGGTGAGTTGCGAGCCATCGGTGCGGACCGTGAAGATGTGGTAGGCTTTGTCGCTGAGGTTGTTCCAAGCGAAAGCGATGGTGTTGCCATCGAATGAGAGATCGGGGCGGAGCACAGCGCCGTTGACGAGCTTCTGGCCCTTGAAGCGGCCGTTTGTGACGATCGAGTTTTCGAGCACGTTGACCAGGTGTGGTGAGTCGCCCTTGAAGCCGTTGAGGATAAAGATACCTCCGCCGGCTTTGGCGTTCCAGCCGGCGTATTGATCGACCATGTGGACGTCGCCGCCGGGTCTGACGTAGCCCATGCAGAGGAGGTCGTTAAAGTTGAGGAGAGGATTGGCTAGGGCGGCGCTTCGGGTGATTTCCCGCAGTCGCAGATAGAGCGCATGGACTCTCGCTGGTTCTCCGGCGGCCCGCGCGGCTTCGGCATCTGCGGCGATGTGCCCCACGTCTGCCTCGAGGAGGGCCAAGCCGGTGGTGTGCAGGGTGGTGGCGAGGTGGGTGAGCAGGGCGCGGCTGCGGCGCAGTTGCACGTCGAGCGGGTCCTTGTCGGTGGTGAGGATGAGCGCCTGCTCATCGAGGACGGAGGGGTTTTTGCCGGGTTCGGCACGCGGCCCGTTCTTGATTCCTTGTTCCATCACCTGGTATTGGGACTCTGCAAAGGCCGTCACTTGTTGCTGCCAGGCGGATGGCTCGGCGGCAGTGGCGGGTGCCATCATTGCTAGCAAGATTGACGTTGGAAAGAACGCCAGATCGAGGAAGCGACGCCTTGACGAGGTGATTCTGCGTGGGGCGTGTGCCGCTCGGCACGAGAGAGAGGCAAGTGGGGTGGCGGAGGTGGGCATCGGTTCAGGTATTGGGTTAGTAGAGTTCGACGAGATAACCTTCGTGGAGGCTTTCGCTGGTGATGCGGACCCAATAGATGCCGCGTTTGGCGGGCTCTGCGGGTTCAAAGTTGAAGCCGTTCATCATGGCACGGGAAACATGCGCCACCTTGATCTCGTGTCCGGCAATTTCCCCCGTGGGAGGCAACGGTTCCTCGGGCCGCTTCGAAAGGCGAAAAATCTCCACCTTTGGGATGGCGGCGGAGTCCGCCCCGTAGAACGACCAGGCGTTACCGTGGACGTATTGAAGGGGGAAGAGGCCCTTGCCCGGGTAGGCCCAGGTCCCTTGTGCCGGGGTACCG
>CAIQXC010000385.1 GCA_903875675.1 Akkermansiaceae bacterium | reverse complement strand
CCATTCTGGTGCCCACCACCGTGCTCGCCGAACAACACTGGCACACCTTCCGAGAACGCATGTCCGACTACCCGGTCCGTATCGACTTGCTCAACCGCTTCCGCTCCCCAGCCGAGATCCGCGACACCCTCACCGGCCTCGCCAACGGCTCCGTCGATCTGGTCATCGGCACCCACCGCCTCCTCTCCGGCGACGTCACCTTCAAAAACCTCGGCCTCGCCGTCGTCGATGAGGAACAACGCTTCGGCGTCGCTCACAAAGAACGCTTCAAGGAAATTTTCCGCCAGGTCGATGTCCTAACACTCTCCGCCACCCCGATCCCGCGCACCCTCTACATGGCGCTGATGGGGGCTCGGGACATGTCCACCATCGAAACCCCGCCACCTAACCGCGTCCCCGTCGCCACCACCGTTTGCGCCTACGACGAACGGGTGATCCGCGACGCCATCCGCCGCGAAATGAAGCGCGGCGGCCAGGTGTTTTTCCTCCACAACCGCGTCAAATCCATCGACCACATGCGTTCCCGCCTCGCCCAACTCGTTCCCGAGGCACGCATTCTCGTCGGCCACGGACAGATGGACAAGGACGACCTCGAACGGGTCATGCACACCTTCGTCAAAGGCCAGGCTGATGTCCTGTTAGCCACCACCATCATCGAAACCGGCATCGACATCCCCAACGCCAACACCATTCTCATCGACCGCGCCGACCGCTTCGGTCTGGCCGACCTCTATCAACTTCGCGGGCGTGTCGGCCGTGCCGGTGAACAGGCCTACGCCATCCTGCTGTTGCCGCGCGACATGATGACCGTCGGCGATGCCCGCAAGCGCATCCACGCCATCAAACAATACACCGCGCTGGGCTCCGGGTTCAAAATCGCCATGCGCGACCTGGAAATCCGCGGTGCCGGGAATTTGTTAGGGACCAAGCAATCCGGCCACATCGCCCAAATCGGCTTCGACCTCTACTGCCAGCTGCTGCGCCAATCCGTGGAGCGCCTCAAGTGCCGCAAAGACACGCCCAGTCCAGTCGCCACCACGTTCAAGGCGGATTTCATCGTCACTTCCGAAGCCGTCTGGAATGCGGGTGCCAGCCAGCCAGCCAGCCCTCCGCCTGCGAAGAAATCCAAACCATCCGCCGACCCCTCAGTCTCGCTTTTTTCGTCATCAGCCGTTCACATCCCCTCACCCGCCGCCCTTCCTGCCTACATCCCCGCCGCCTGGCTGAGCGATACCTCACTGCGCATTTCCGCCTATCGAGACCTTGCGGACGCCACCAACCCTCCGGCCGTCGATCGTTTGGAAACCGCCTGGCGCGACCGCTTCGGGCGCCTGCCGGAGCCCGCCGGACGCCTTTTGGAAATCGCCCGCATCAAGGCGCTGGCGGCCTCACTGGGCATCGCCTCGGTCGAGATCCAAGGCCAGCGACTGATGCTGCACCGCAACGGCGAGTATATCTTATTGGAGGGCCGACGCTTTCCACGCTTGCAATCAGCCACAACCAAAGAGAAACTCACCGAAGCAATCAGCCTCCTCAAAAATTTCTAATCGCATCTCCGCCCATGAATTCGCCGTTCCCGCTCAGCCTCGGACTTGCCGCCATCCTGGCGCAAGCCGGCCTCATCCATGCCCAAGAGGCCTCACCCCCGGATGCCCCAGCGCCGGACGTCCCAGCGCAGGAAGCCTCGGTGCAGCCGCGCCAGCCCCAGCGCCCGCCGATGCCCAAGGGCCCCATCGAGGTCAATGGGATCGCCGCCAAAGTCAACGGCAAGGTGATCACCAAAAATGAGATTTCCTTCATGCTGGCACCTGTGTATGGCCAACTCGTCTCACAATTCCCGCGCCGTGGCAGTGAATTTGAGCGCCAGGTGAAGCTCGCCCGTGACAACATTGTGCAGGAGTTGGTGGACCGGCAGATTATTCTGAGTGAATTCGCTCAAATTCAAAAAGACAAAGGAGCTGGTATCAAGGACCAGATCGTCGATGAGGAAGTCAAACGCCAAATTCGCGAACTCTTCAATGGCGACGAAGCTAAATTCCAACTCGAACTCAAACGCAGCCACCTCACCATGGATGGCTATCGCAAAATGACCAAAGACAAAATGATCGTCCAGGCGATGCGCGCCAACCAGTTCGCCGACGCCCCACCACCCCTGCCTAACGAAATTCGCGAGGAATACGAAACCATCAAACTCACCCTCCGCGATACCACCAAGGACCGCATCTCATTCAAAAAAATCTTCCTCCCCCGGATGGATCCTCAAAACCCAACCGCCACCCCGGATTCCCAACTGACCCTCGCCGAGGGATTGGCTAAACAACTCGCCCAAGGCGGAGACTTCGCCGCCCTCGCCAAGACCCACTCTCGCGATGCCTTCTCCGCCCAAGGTGGTGCCCAGCAAAACGTCCCCCGTACCGATCTATCTCCGGAATTCGCCGCCAGCATCTTCGACGCCAAACCCGGCCAACTCCTCGGCCCCTTGGCAGACCCTTACGGATTCACCCTCGTCATCCCCACAAAAATCGACTACGGCCCGGTGCCCGCGCTCGAAGGCAAGGTCAGCGAGATGATTCAGGAACGCGTCCGCCGCAAAAAAACATCCGCCCAGTATGAGCGCTGGATCATATCCCGCCGCAAGCGCGCCATGATCGACATCAGGCCACTGTAAAGACCGAGGAGACGAGTCTTCTTCCCATGCTTGATCTATTCTCGCTGCCCCCGTCCCCGCTCATCCGCATCCAGGAATTGCGTGCCGAACTCGCACGCCATAACCACCTCTACTACACCAAGGCCGCCCCGGAAATTTCCGACGCTGACTACGACCGCTTGTTCCGCGAACTCGAGGAGTTAGAGCAACTCCACCCGCAAGCCCACGACCCCAACTCCCCCACCCTGCGCGTCGGCGGAGCGCCCATCGCCGGCTTCCAACAAGTTCGCCATGCCGTGCCCATGCTAAGCATCGACGATGTCTTCGAACTGAGCCCCGACGCCTTGGAAAAATCCGCAGCCACCCGTCCCGAACACAAGCTCATCGAGTTCTATCATCGCCTCCGCAAAAACCTCGGCCGCGATGATATCACCGTCACCGTCGAACCCAAAATCGACGGAGTGGCCGTCTCGCTGCGCTACGAAAATGGCAACCTCGTCCACGCCCTCACCCGCGGCGACGGCCAGACCGGCGACGACGTCACCCACAACGTCCGCACCATCCGTTCCATCCCGCTCACTCTGGTAGCACCGCCGCCCCCCCTCGCGTATCCCTCGCTTGACATCGACTCCCTCCTCCCTTACCTCTCATCCGATGAATCCTCTGCAACTCGCCGAGAAACTGCGCAAGATGCGGCAGCAAGCCTCCGCCAAATGCTCCGACATGACCTCGGCGCAAGTGATGGAGCAGATGTTCCGCAACGGCTCCGAGAAGAAGCCCAATCCGTGGTATCGTGGGCCCGTGCTAACGGACGGGTCCTCGACTCTGCGCGATTCGGAGCTCTCGCCTCGGATTACCCTTCGCTAGGCGGCCAATCCGAGCACGCTGTGCTTCACCTCGCCACCACAACGCGGGTTCTCAAGCTAACACTCCCCCCAGCCTTCGGCGCCCAATCCGGCGCATTGGACTACCTAACCAATCTGGAAGCTGTCAACCACCTCTTTGGCGACGACATCCGCTTCCATGGGGTCTTGGAAACCGCAACCGGCCCGTCTTTGGTCTCATCCCAACCCTACATCGCAGGCACGGTCCCCACTGCGGCCGAAGTCGCCACTTGGTTTGAGTCTAACGGCTATCACTCCACCGGCCACAACCGCTGGAAAAACGCTGCCACCGGCACCGAGGTTGCCGACGCCCACTTCGGCAACCTCATCAAATCCGACGACGGCGAACTCATCCCCATCGACCTCCAAGTCCTGGCAGCAGCCGAATCCACCCCTTCCTCCACCATCCAAAATCCCTCTTCATCTACCATCCAAAATTCAAAATCCAAAATCCAAAATCCTCCCCCCTCCCTCCCATCCATCCTCGAAGTGCGCGGCGAAATTTTCATGCCTAACGCCGCCTTCGCCGCGATGAACACCGAACGCGACGAGGCGGGCCTGCCGACCTTCGCCAACCCCCGCAACGCCGCCGCCGGTACCCTCAAACAACTCGACCCGAAAATCGTCGCCCAACGCCCGCTCGCATTCCTCGCCCACGGCCTCGGCGCTTATGACGGCCCCCCCCTGGCAACCGGACTGGAATTTCACGATCTGCTAGATCAATTCCACATCCCTCGCAACCAACCCATCATTACCGTCAGTAATCTTGAGGAAATGCTGGACGCGGTAGCTACCATCAACCGCGAGCGACACAGCTTCGACTACGCCACTGACGGTGCCGTCATCAAGTTGTTAGACATCACGGAACGCGAACGCCTCGGTGCCACAGCCCGAGCCCCGCGTTGGGCCGCCGCCTACAAGTTTCTGCCCGAGCAGAAGGAGACCACCCTCAACGCCATCACCATTCAGGTCGGGCGCACCGGCGTCCTAACACCCGTGGCTGAGCTCACCCCGGTCCTCATCTCCGGCTCCACGGTCTCTCGTGCCACCCTCCACAACCAGGACGAGATCGACCGCAAACAAATCCACATCGGTGCCACCGTGCTGGTTGAAAAGGCCGGCGAAATCATCCCTGCCATCGTCAAGGTCACCCGTCCGGTTCCTGGTGCCACACCGTTCTCGCTTTTCGATCACGTCGGTGGCGTGTGCCCGTCCTGCGGCGGTCCCATCTCACAAGAAGATGGCTTCGTCGCCTGGCGTTGCACCAACTTCCAGTGCCCCGCCCAAGCCGTCACTCACATCACTCACTTCGCCTCCCGCAAAGCCCTCGATATCGATGGCCTCGGCGAGGCCGTCGCCGAAGCCTTGGTGCGCCTCGGCCACTGCTCCACCCCCCTGGATCTCTTCTCACTCACCGAAGAGACGCTCGCCAACCTCAACACCGCCAGCACCGCCAGCACCGAGGAACCTCGCCGCTTCGGCGAAAAAAATGCCGCCCGCATTCTCGCCGCCCTCCAATCTGCAAAAATCAAGCCGCTCCACCGCTGGCTCTACGCCATGGGCATCCGCCAACTCGGCGAATCCGCCGCCAAGGAACTCGCCCGCCTGCATCTCAACCTGACTGAATTAGCGAGCTCTCCGATTCTCGCCGAACTGCTCCGCGACACCCGCGCCGATGCCAAAAAGAAAAATGATTTTCTAACTAAATACGTGATCACTGGCGACGTCGGCCCTGTGGTCGCTGAAGCCATCAGCGCCTTCTTCAAATCCGCCGCCGGCCAGCAAGTCCTCGCACGCTTCGCCCAACTTGATATCAATCCGCTCTCTGACAATTACCTGCCGATTCCCGCTGCGGCAGATCTAACGGGCAAACCGCTCCTCGGCAAGACCTTTGTCATCACCGGCACGCTGAGCATCGATCGCGACGCGATGAAGGAGCTCATTGAAGGCCAGGGCGGCAAGGTTAGCGGGTCCATTTCTGCCAAAACCCACTATCTCCTCTGCGGCGAGGGCGGCGGCTCAAAGCGCGACAAGGCCGTACAACTCAACGTGCCGATTCTCGACGAAGCCGCGCTGCAATCGATGATCGCTGGAGCCTAACAGATGGAGGACAGGCATCCTGCCCAATCCTGTTCAATTAGCACCTCAATGCCGATTGCTTGACTGGAGACCCTTATCACCCAAAGTCGTGGTGAGTGAGTCAGGTGGCGTTGTGCGACACTTCTTGGCTCTGATTGACGATTAAGGATTGTTGATTTTTGATTGCTGATGTGAGCTTGCTTGGCGCGAAAGCACAGATTCAAGCTCACATCAAAAATCAACAATCGGCAATCAACCTTCATCAATCCTAACCGGGAACGATTGCAGGGGGCTGGGCACCTCGCCACGTTAGGTGCTAAGTAAACAGTATTGGGCATCCTGCCTGTCAAGGACGACGGGCTTCCAGCCTGTCGCTTGATCAGGGTCAGCGGTGATACGATTCGGGCGGTCCCAGATAGGCATCCTTCGGCGGGGCAAAATCCAATACAAACTTATCGACCACGACTCCCGGATCGACCATCCACAGCGTCAGCGTGTGCCGACCCGGCGAGGCGATCTTCAGCTTGGTGGTCAGGCGGCGGAGGTTGGCCAGCACATTGCCGCCCCTTCCTGTTAGAACCTGCGGTGCGTCGCCGTCAAGGCTCACGGCGAGCCGCACGCCCCGGCCCGGTGCCACCGGACTGGTCGGCAGGCAATCGATATCCAAGCGTGCCTCTCCGGAGTGAAACAGATAGATATCATAATCCAGCGACGGACATGCAGAATGGATGTCCTCCGGTTCCGTGCGAGAGGCGACGGTCGGAGGCAGGACGGCGACCGAATCGCCCGAGCGACCGAGGCCTTTGATGACCTCCCATGCGGCCCCTCCGCGCTCGTGCCGGCGGGTGAAGTGCTCGGCCTCCACGCTGACATAGCCGTGGCTCTCGACGAAGCCGGCGACCGCGTCTCGCGCTGGTGAGGCAGGTTTGAATACCGGCACGGTGATCGATCTGTTGCCGAAGTTGCTGGTCAGCTCGATCGTGGCTGTTAGATAATCACCAGTGGGAGCGCGGCTCCAGTCGATGGTGGCCCATAGTCGTTGTTCGGTGGTGAAGGCACCGGATGTTAGATCGAGTTGCAGCCAGGGTTGCGACGGGACGGCAGTCCAGCGGATTTCCCCCTTGCCGGTATTATAGAGATCGATGAAGCGCTTGTCCTGGGAATAGACGCTCAAATCGGCCAAAGTTTGGGGAGCGCCACCTTCGAGTGCCACGCCCAAGGCCGGCGGGCCGGAGCCGGAGAAATCGCTCAGCGGCGGCATCTCGAACTGGCGGAACTGTGTTCCCCATGGACCCGGAGCCGGGCTCATCATGTGTTTCCACTTGGCACCGGCGGTCACGAGGCCAGTGTTGTAATGGTCGGTTAGTTCGACAATGCGGGCGGCGGCGGCCCTCGCCTTGGCGGCATCCTCACTGGCACAGGCGCGGCCCTCGCTGCCGTGGCGCGTGCTCTTGTCGGCGAAAATGACCTTGCGGTTGATCAGACTGGCACATTGGACCGGATAGAGAACCAACTCGAAGAAGGCGTCCTTGCGGATCACGGGCAGTTGGTCGTAAATCGCCTGGGCATGGCAGGAGATGGCATCGTATTGGTTCAGCCGTTGCATCGCTTCGTCGTTGGATTGGGTGTGGCTGAACCACGAGTATTGCAGTGGGCCTGATTCTGTGGCCTGCACCAGATGTTCGGGGCGGCGGGTAAGACCGAGGCGATAGTATTCCTCCATGATTGATGCGATCTCATCGGCGAAGCGCGGGTCGAGATCCCGTGCGGCCCAGCGCAGCAGAAAGGCGTGCAGGTTGTCATGGCGGTAGGGCTGCGGGTCCCAAGCCATGTCGAGAAAGAACTCGATGCCGATCTCACCCGGCTTGATGTCGCCGACGTTGAGCACCCACAGGTTTTTCGCGCCGTATTGCCAGGCCTTGCTCATTTCCTCCCAAATGAGGGCCGGCGGCGTCGTGTTGAGCCAGGTGTAGGCGGAGGT
>CAIQXC010000384.1 GCA_903875675.1 Akkermansiaceae bacterium | reverse complement strand
CCGCCGGCATCAAGGTGGAACACTACATCATTTCCTCCGGCCTCAAAGCCCTGCTCGACGGCTCACGCCTCCAACCCCACATCAAGGCCATCTTCGGCTGCGAGTTCGGCGAAGATGCCGAAGGCCGCATCAGTTTTCCTAAACGCGCCATCTCACACACCACCAAAACCCAGTTTTTGTTCCGCATCAACAAGGGCATGCTCAGCTACGAGCAGGACGTCAATGACCACATGCCCGTGGACTTGCGGCCCATCCCATTCCAAAACATGGTGTACGTGGGCGACGGCCCGACGGATGTGCCCTGCTTCACGGTGATGAACCGAAACGGTGGCCATGGCATCGCGGTGTACAATCCGGACGACCCCAGCGGCCGCTCGTTCCGCAAGTCCTTCCAACTCTGCAGCCACGCCGGACGCGTCAAACACATCGCCCCGGCCGATTACCGCGAGGGCTCCCACCTGTGGCTTCTGCTCGCCGAAATGGTCCGCGAAATCGCCGAACGCATCCTGCGCCGCCGCATCGACGAGCGCGACCACGCCACCGTTCCCGCCCCGACCTTTTGATCCTCCCCCCACCGCATGTCCGACAAGACCCGCTTCCACTTCACCGGCATCTGTGGCACCGCCATGGGGGCCGTCGCCGCCGCCATGCAACAACGCGGCTTCACCGTCAGCGGCTCCGATGCCGGCGTCTATCCACCGATGTCGGATTTTCTGCGTGCCCAAGGCATCACGCTCCGCGAGGGCTACCACGAGGACCACATTCCGGCCGATGCCGATGTGGTCATCATCGGCAATGCCATTTCGCGCGGTAACCCGGAGGCGGAAGCGGCATTGGACCGCAAGCTGCTCTATCAATCCCTGCCGGAATTGCTCAAGGAATTTTTTCTGCGCGGCAAACGCAACCTGGTGATCAGCGGCACCCATGGCAAAACCACCACGGCCTCGATGCTCGCGTGGCTGCTGCGCCATGCCGGACGTGACCCCGGGTTCATGATCGGTGGCTTACCTAACAATCTAGGCTGTGGAGCGCATTTCACGGATTCGCCCTTCACCGTGTTAGAAGGTGACGAATACGACACGGCATTTTTCGATAAGCGCTCGAAGTTTCTGCATTATCTGCCGGAATGCGTCGTCATCAACAACATCGAGTTCGACCACGCGGATATCTATAACTCGCTCGACGAAATCAAACTGAGTTTCCGCCGCTTGCTCAACATCGTGCCGCGCGGCGGCCGCGCCTTCATCAACGGCGATGATGCCAACTGTCTGGCAGTGGCCACCGGCGCACCCTGCCCGGTCACAGGAGTTGGCTTTGGTGCGGACTGCGGCTTGCGGATTGAAAACGCCAACTACGAGACATCTCATAGTTCATTCACGCTAGGCGGGGAGGCGTATTCTCTGCGCATGACCGGCGAGTTCAATGTGCGCAACGCGGCGATGGCGGCGGCGGCGGCGGCGTTTGCCGGCTTGGATCCGGCGGAGATTCGCGCAGGACTGCAAGCGTTTGACGGAGTGGCCCGCCGCCAGGAGCTGCGCGGCGAAGTCAATGGCATCCGGGTGATCGACGACTTCGCCCATCACCCCACGGCGATCCGACTGGCGGTCCAGAGCCTGCGCCAGCGCTTCCCGGGGGCCCGGCTGTGGGTGCTGTTTGAACCCCGATCTAACACGACCCGCCGCGCCGTGTTCCAGAACGAATTGGCCGAGGCGCTCGCCAGCGCCGACCTCGCCATTGTCTCCGCCATCCCCGACCTCCACAAAATCCCTCTTCACGACCGGCTAAATCCACTCAAACTCGCCGCCGACATCACCACCCACGGCGGCCAGGGCTGGTATCTGACTGGCATCGATGAAATCGTCCAACAGGTCGCCTCCTCCGCCTGCCCCGGCGACGTGATCGCGGTGCTCTCCAACGGCGGCTTCGGCGGCATCCATCAAAAACTCCTCACCGCTCTCCGGCCAGGTTAGTTGATCATTTGATAGAGAACCAAGCGCATTAGCGCCAAAGTCAACCTCGGATCATATTTGCCCAAACACGAGTCGCAGACACGCCACAAGTTAAGAAGACGACGTCGCCCACTTCAGCGCCCGCGGCAACTGCTGGACCGTCGGCTATTGAGATGCCCCCTTCAATTGGTCCGATGCCCTCGTCTATGACCCGGCACTCAGACTCGTCCTCCTCAACCACTCTAGCGCTCGCAAGGTCTGGGCTGGTTCGAACCAGAACGTGTCGGCGGCGGTTGGCTCGCCCAGCATCACCCAGAGTGGCTGCTCGGGCCCTTGCTCGACCTGGGCAATCCCGCAGCTTGGCAATGGCTCGTCGATCACATCGATGGTCAAATCACCAGTCAGGGGATGCATATCTATCGGCAGGATTTCAACATGAGCCCGCTGGCCTGCTGGCGCGGCCATGATGCGCCGGAGCGCCAGGGAATCACCGAAAACCTTCATGTGCAGGGCCACCTGGCCTACTGGGCTGCATGGACGTTTACCCTGCGAAACCTCGAAACGGCTCGCCGTTGAATCAGTTGCCCCGCATGCCACGGAGGATGCTTTTGGCACGGCCATAGGATCCGAGGTTGAATACATTCTGATAGCCCATGCCCTTTAATTGACGTTTGGCCATCCCGCTGCGCGTGCCACTCAGGCAATGCAAGAGCAAGACCTGATTTTTGTCCTTCACGCGACTCGGCAAACTTTTCTGCAGGTCTCCCAGCGGAATGTTCACAGCCTTCGGCAGATGCTCTCGGCGGTATTCCCCGGCACTCCGAACATCCACCACCAAAGCGCCTTCTTGCAAATACTTGCGTGCATCTTCAGGCGAGATGAATGACAGTCGCTTGAATACCAACACTGCGGCTATCACCCCGATTGCGATCCATATTGTTGTATAATCCATAAATTATTCTAGCAGGTTTAATGCGTCTCTTTCCACCGTTTTCGCAATGCTTCGTGCAAATGGTCCCGAAACCTGACGGGCAGATCATACGGCTGGCCGTCTTTGTAGAGCGTGATCGTCTGGCGGATGTTGTCCACGACCACCTGGCACGGATTGCACCCCGCCATATGCTTCTCGAATTCCCCGCAGATGGCCGGATCAATCGTGCCGTCCACGTATTCATTCAACACTGCCAGCATTTCTTCGCATTTCATATCGGGTGGTTTCCTTGATTGAGCCGCGGGCAGCCAAAAAGTTACAAGGTGGCTGGGAAAATTCTCATGGCAGGGTTCGCTTGCCTCGCAAACTCGGGATGAGGCACGGAACACCGCAGGCATCAGCCATGATGGTGATGCGCAGGGCCGATGCGCGTTTCCGGGTCGCCGAGCGTGAGTGTCAGAATTTCGCGCAGTTGCAGCCGGGCCCGCAACAGGCGCACCTTCACATTGGCTTCGCTCAAGCCAAGTGATGCGGCAGTTTCCTTTACGGACATCCCCTCGACATCGCGCAGCAGGAAAACGAGCCGGTGTTTCTCGTCCAATTGCACGAGCGCCTCGTCCAGCAGGCGACGGGTCTCGTTCTTTGGCACCAATTCTTCTGGCGAGTGCCGCCAGTCGGCGATGTATTCCGGGTGG